>JBEKJD010000104.1:0-15178 GCA_050011415.1 Dissulfurispiraceae bacterium
CTTATTTCTTTTTCAGTCTCCCTTTGCTCGGTAATAGCCCTTTGAAGATCCAGGACCAGTTTTTTTCTTTCCCCAACGTCATATCTGACCTGTAACGAGAAAAGGGTGATGACAATAAAAAATCCTACTATTAAAGACAGATTCCAAAGAGTTACCAACAAGTCCAAGTTGCCTTTATTGGGATCATAATTGGATATGCCAATCGTTGCTACGCAGAGGAGAGACATAATAATTCCGGCCCTCTTTCCTATAAACCAGACAACTAAGAGAAGAGGAAGCAGATAAAAAAGATTCAGGGAAATAGATGTGCCTGTCACGTAGTCAGCGTAACCAATGACGACATTCAGAAATAAAGCTGATAATAAAATAACACTTTTAGGCTGTCTTTGAAGGGATTCTTCAATTTCCGCTATGTAACTGTGTACTGACATAAACCTCGCTGTCAATCGTATTTTAACTTTCTTATGTTAATAATAAACTGTTTCTATGCGGAAGTATAGCAATTAATCATTCTGAGTAATAAGTTCCAATTGCTTATCGTACCCTTCCTTCCCTTCCTTCATTTTCGCCTATTTACCCGGAATCTAATAAAAAAGGGGTTCAGGCATATAACTGCCTGAACCCCTGGATTTTAAACGGGTGAGCCGTGCGGGATTCGAACCTGCGACCCGCTGATTAAGAGTTCCAAAAGTAGCAATACCTCGCAAAGTCCCGCCGTTATTGACGATTCTAACCCTTTGAATTTCTTTAAGAGAAGGGTTGAGGATGTTCGTTAGCGTTTAGGCTTGTTGGCCTGAATTGGTGTTCATGGGACACCTATACGGACACTTGGATTTGGGGGGGGGGGGAGATTATGGCTTTATCATTCAGAACATTCAGGCACAAAGTTACAGGGCAGGTTTTTAGAATACCCGCCGGACGGTATGGCAATTTTCAGAACACAATTAAAAAGATTGTCAATTCGGGGAAAAGAGAGTTGAGGAGCTTAGATGCACTTATAGGAAAGTATTTGAGGTGGTCTCTATGGCTCCATTCCGGCCCTTTAAAAATGTAATAATAGAGTTTCCAAGTGAATGGAAATATGAGGGGATTTGTTCTGAACCGTTTTGAAAACGGCCATATGCGTTTAAGTCCCGTCATCTGTCGATAGCCTCAGGATATGTGATATTATATGAACATCAACATAACGGCTTAAAAAGGAGGTATTCGTTATGGCTGTAAGTGCAGCTAAGAAGATCAATCCCGATGACTATATCCTTTCTGTTCTGTCTCCTGAGGACAGGCTTGATGCTGCTTTCAAAGTTGCAGCGGAGGCATTCAAAAAGACTAAGCTGACTATGAAGGACATCGAGAATGCCGTGAAATCGGTAAGGAGAAAGGCTTACGAAAAGAAGAGATAGGGTTGTCATCGATACTGGTGCCCTTATCTCGGCTTTTGCTTTCGGCGGCGTTCCTGCGAAAGCAGTAATTAAGGCATTCAGGGAATCAGATATTTATGTCTCACCGGAACTTCTTCAGGAATATCGGGATACACCGGTCAAGCTTGAAGAACAGGGTAAGATCACTCACCAGCAGATGCAAGCGCTCATCGCGGGCATCGCTGCGGTTGTGTCACATGCAAAGATCATCTATCCCTCGGAAAAGCTTTCGCTCTGCCGAGACCCCGAGGATAACATGATACTCGAATGCTGTTATACCGCAAAGGTCAGAATATTGATTACAGGGGATAAGGACCTTCTTGAGACTGCTGACCTGCCTTTTGATATTTGTATAATGACACCGCAGTCATTTGTTGAATCATAGTCCCGAAGTTCCGGGGACACCATACTTAATTTGTCTTGCTTGTAATTGCCCCACTGGGAATTACGTATGGTGTCCCCGGAATTAGGGAATTAGAATTAGGAATCAGGTCGATTACTACGTTTAGTGGCGCACCAATAAAAAAGAGGCTGGAGATATCTCCTAACCTCTTGAATTTTCTGGTGAGCCGTGCGGGATTCGAACCTGCGACCCGCTGATTAAGAGAAGGTTTAACAGGGATTTGCAACTGCTTGGAAATACCTATAATTATCTATTTTAACAAGAACTTATACCTATATTTTGTTTTGTAGAATTTTGGTCTTTTTTGATGAATTTTGGTCATTTACTTCACGTTTACTTCACGGTCATTTTTCACTTAGAGCGTCTGATCAATTATTCTCAGATCAAAAAAACTATGCCGTTCCTTTCAGGATATTCTCAAGGTTTGTCCTCATGCTGTTCGTCCCGCTGCACCTCTGTCAGTATTTGTTTTAATAGTGGTTTAAGATGAGGGATGTTTTTCTTTACCACTAACCAGACCTTTTCAAAATCAATCTCGAAATAAGAATGACTCACCTTGTCCCTCATGCCGGCCATGTCACGCCAGGGTACTTCCTTGTATTTCTCACGAATATCATCCGTTACATTTTTTGTTGCCTCACCTATGATTTCTATGCACCTGACAACTGCAAACATTGTCTTTTGATCCAGGAAAAAATCTTCATAACTCATAGTCCCGATGAATTTCTCGGCATTTCCCATCGCCGTCAAAATGTCATCTATATAGAGTGATATTTTACGTTTCAAATGTAAACTACCTCATTCAGAATTATTTCCTTTAGTTCATGCCTGACATCCTTCTTAGGCAAAAGATCAACCTTTGTTCCTACTAGATCGGAGATATAATTTTCAGCCCCAACGAGGTCAAGTAAACTGATAGGCTCTTCAAATACGACGAGAATATCAACATCACTCTTTTCCTTCTGCTCACCACGTACATAAGAGCCGAATACACCGATCTCGGAGATTTTATATTTTTCTCTCAGTTCCAGTCTGTGTTCATCGATTATTTTCTTAATCTCATCTAATGTAGCCATGTCCTCACCGTCAGTTTAATTTTACTTCATAAGCCAATAGGAATAAAATATGTGCTTATCCATCCGTTGACAAGAATTGACAACACTGTAAAAATCATTGTCTCACATCTCGAAAGTTTTAACGCACGCCGTAGGCTAATCCAAAGTAATGAAATAAAGTATGCCACAAGAACTACAACTAATATTGATGGCGGCAAAACGAAATTATAGGGTTTACATTCACTCATATGTTCTACAAATAGTTTAATGTTAGCAGAGAAACTTAATATTACCAAAATGAATAAGATAACAACCGTGCCAAATACGTATGAGAAGACATTTATAATTTTAAATATATCAAGTTCTTTTCTTTTCCGTATCCACATGAAAATCCTAAAAAGAAAATAAAAGGTCAACGGGGGTCCAAAAATAAACTGGAAAATTGCCTGAATCATTGTTCCATGATTCATCGAAAATTTATGGATAGTATTACTTGCGAACTGCATTAACCAATTCAGAAATGTGGTGATTTGGGCAGCATTCGAAGGAAATTGCTCTCTCATTTGATTCAGTTGAAATTGGGTGATATTGCTAACATCTGTCAGATTAAATGCTAACGTTATGAACAGTAATGCATATGCTATAACGATGTACAATATTGCCTTACGACTCCAGTACTGCTCGGAAAAATAATTCTCAGAAAAAAAACGTCTCGGGTGGCAGACGATACTTAACAGAGTATTCAAAAAATCGGAAAAAATAGCTACCGGCACATCAAAAAATTGTTCTCTTTCTATATTTTGTTGTGAACCCATATGGCACTTGTATATCAGAAAATCAATTAATTAATCAATAAAAAATAGTAAGTGTGCTAATTGTTATGTTACTGCCGCCCCTTTCCATGGCATGTTGTCACAATTGATAACCATTACTTAACGTGCCTCGCTTCTACTCTAATTCGACATATATTCTTATCAGAAATCGCATGAGAAAGGAGGTGATAACCAAATGTTGAATCAAATCGTACTCGTAGGGAATTTAGGTGCTGACCCGGAGGTCTTCTATTCTGGTGATGGTGATCCAGTTTCATCTTTCAGCCTTGCCTTCCATTCAGGCAAGCAGAAAACAGGCTGGATCAAAGTTGTGTGCTTTAAGAAACTTGCAGAAGTAGTAGACAAGTATCTCCACAAGGGAGCCCGCATAGGGCTCATAGGAACTCTTGATCACCACAAATGGGAAGCCGACGACGGATCACAGAGAAGTTCATTTCAGGTGATAGCCAACAATATTGACTTTATCAAAACTGATGGTAGAGGATTCGAGGGACAGAATACCGAAGCACAACATGAAGGGCAACCAGCAGGACAACCATTTTGAGGAGGGACATTGAAAACATTTTTTAAAACCATTCTGAAAAAGCATTGGGTCGAACTGGCAATCAGGGTAACCATAGAATCATTTAAATGGTTGCTCGACCGAGTAAGAGGAGGGAGGAATGACAACAAAAGAAATTGTGAAGCGTAATGGTAAGTCAGAGGGATTACGAGTATTGAAGGTGGAAGAGGGATCATTTTATGTGTCCTCGTCAGACGGCAAGATATGCTACCTCGTTAATCTAAATGGAAAGGAAGCATGCACTTGTGCCGATTATGTTAACAACATCAAGAAAGATGTCAATTTCAGGTGCAAGCATATCCTGGCTGTCATTGCGTGTGACAGGGACTATGAATCAGGAGAATTCCTTGAGAGGAAAATACCCAAACTTGATAACAGGTTCATAAGTAATATACAGGGCAGGGAGTTCGTTCTATATGCCGGGCTGCTTGATCTTGCCCATCAAAAGGGCTTACTGAAACTCGTGGTCGAAACCCTACAGATACCTGATAAAGATAATGGCTTTGAAGCGATCTGCAAGGCCATAGCTGAATCCAGGACCGGCGAAGTATTTATAGACATCGGAGATGCCAATGCCAGGAACTGCAATAAGACCATCGCCAATCATATTATTCGCATGGCAAGCACGAGAGCAAAAGCGAGAGCATTAAGGGATTTCACAAACGTCGGAATGACAGCCCTCGAAGAGCTTGGCGATATTGAGGAAGTTATAGCTGGTGGTAATGGTAACGGCAAGAACAAAAAGACCCTTCCTCAAACCACAAGGAAAAGCGTGGCATCTGATCCCGGTAATCAGAATGTAACGACAGACAAAGGGAATGGCAAGCCTTATCCCGATAAGCCCGCCACAGATAAATCCAATGGCGATCACGCTACCAGTAGTGTAAAGACTGAATCAAAAAACAATGGTGGCGAGAAACCAAAAAGTTCAGGCAACAACGGCAACGGCACTGAAACAGTATCAAGAATTTCAGAAGCCCAAAAACGTGCTATGCTCAACCTTGCCAAACGCAGAGGGGTTTCCGAAGACGAGCTGAATAAGATGGCTAAAGATCAATATGGTGTTTCAGCCGAAGAACTTTCTTCAGGAGATGCCGGAGTGTTCATCAGACAGCTTCAATCCGCAGCCTAACCTACAATATCGCTTCAGACAATTCAATCTCAATAAGGACAGGAACGTTAGTACAGAAAGCAGCCCCACTTGTCGGCATCATCAATAAGCGAATATATCGATTGCAGCCTTTCTTATAAGTTCTCAAGAATTGACCTCATAAGGCCTGAATTTAAAATTGACGCCCTTGAGTTCGGCACCGTCATTCATGAAGTGCTTGCGTTCAATAATAGCGAAAGAAAGCTGATGGAAAAAAACTTGAAGCTTGACGAGATTATTCGCTTCTTTGAGCAGAAGTGGAAGAGCGTTGCTGAAGATAATAGCAACATAAGATACAAGGAGGGCAAGAACTTCAATGTTCTGCTCAATGAAGGCAAGTCTCTTCTTACAGCGCATTACAACAGTTGTTCGCAGGACAATTTCAGAGTAGTCGCTATTGAGGAGCCTGTCAGTTTCATTATGGAAGGGATACCAGTGCCCATTATAGGAGTCGTCGATCTGATAGAAGAGGATGATTCTGGCACAGTCGTAATCACGGACTATAAGACATCCAGTAAAGCATATTCCGAAGACGACATAGAAGGCAATCCTCAGTTGACTCTTTATTACATGGCTCTAAAGTCCAATGGTTACGGAAACAGAGAAATACTTCTCAAATTCGATGTCCTTATCAAAACGAAAACACCCAAATTTGAGCAGTACTATGTAACCAAGACAGAAATGGACGTAAGGAGAATGAAGAAGAAAATTCATCAGGTATGGGATGGAATAAGCAAGGGTGTATATATTCCAAATGACGGCAACTGGAAGTGCAAAGGCTGTTTTTATAAATCCCATTGTGACGAGTGGTTCAGGAGGTAGACAAATTGGAAAAAGAAATCTCAATACACAAGCTCAATAGAGAACAGGAAGATGCGGCTAATTTTGTAAATGGTACCTGTGCCGTCATTGCCGTACCGGGATCAGGAAAGACAAAGACAATGACAGAGAGGATAGGCATTCTGGTCAAGCAGCACGGCATAGCGCCTGAGAATATTCTTGGCCTAACGTTTACGAGGAATGCTGCAAATGCTATGAGGATTAGATTGGCGCCTGTCCTTAACGAACTTGCGGACAGGGTGACATTACAAACAATTCATTCTTTCTGTCATAGCCTTTTAAGGAATGAAGGCCAAACCTTTGAATTATTGATAGGTAAGGGCCAGTTCATCTTCATTAAAAATATTATGAAGGACTTGAGAATCAAAGACCTTACTGTAGGCATGGTATTGAGGGAGATAAGTCTCGCAAAGGGTAATCTCATATCATCCGAAGAGTTCAGGACACTTTATGAGGGTGACAAGACAATGATAAAGATCGCCGATATTTATACCCAATACGAACAGGAAAAGGACAGACGGCTGCAGATGGATTTTGATGACCTCTTAACCGAGTCATATATGCTGCTTACCGATAAGCAGGATATCAGGGATAGGTATAGGGAAACCTATAAGCATATCCTTGTCGATGAATTCCAGGACACCAATCCGGCGCAATTGGAACTGCTCAAAGTTCTGATCGACGAGAAGTCTTTAGGCAATGGATCGAGTTTCTGGGTCTGTGGAGATGATTGGCAAAGTATCTATGCCTTTATGGGCGCATCCGTAAGCAATCTGCTCAAGTTTAAGGAGATGTTTCCTGACTCGAAGCAGTTTGTCCTGAATCTGAATTACAGATCGACTCCACAGATACTCAAAGGATGTCAAAACCTCATCACGCACAATATTAAAAAGATTGATAAAACCCTTACCACAAATAATGACAACGGCGACGATATCATATTCCTCGAATGCTCAACAGAACAGGATGAGGCCCTGAATATCGTAACCGAGATCAAAGACCTTGTGGAAAGCAGAGGTTATGCCTACAAGGACATAGCAATCCTTTATAGGGCGAACTTTCAGAGCCGCGTAATCGAAGAATCATTCTCGGAGCATAAGATACCTTATCACATTGAAAACGGTATGAACTTTTATCAAAGACATGAAATAAAGGTTCTCCTTGATTACATGAGGCTTATCAACTCTCCGGAGACAGATGAAGGCGACGAGGCGCTTCTCCACGTTATCAATATCCCTAACCGTTACCTGGGAAGGACATTTGCAAACGAGCTTCAGGATCATGCTGCAAAGAAAGGGATACATCTTTATCAGGCGTTGAAAGAGACAAGGAGCAAGGTATATTACATCAAGAAATCGGTGAAGGAATTTATCGAGTTTATGGACCCTCTCATTGCTGATTCAAAAAATATCGAGCCCTCGGAACTGATCTATATTCTAAGAACCTCTCTTGATTATGACAAATACGTTACCGAAGACGATATGCCGAGTCCCGATGATGTCAAAATTGCCAATCTCAATCAATTGCAGATCGCTGCCAATAAGTTAAGTGATATCGATTCCTTTATCAAGTATACCGAGACGTTTGATAGCCAGGCGTCCAATGACGATGAGGGAGTATCACTTATGACCATCCATAAGTCAAAAGGCCTGGAATTTCCTGTCGTATATTTGATAGGGATGATCGATCTGATAATGCCGACCAAGAGAGGAGACATTGAGGAAGAAAGGAGGATATGCTTTGTAGGTATTTCGCGGGCCATGAAATTGTTATATCTGTGTCATTCGCAGACCTATCTTGGCCAAAAGGTAAGGAAGTCTATATTCCTTGAAGAAATTCAAGGCTTGAAAATCAGACCAATTAAAGGAGGACAATAACTATGCCATATCAAGTCATTCATTTCAGAGATTCAGAGAAACTTCTGAAGAAGAAAAAGATGGAAAAGGAAATCAGCGAGGCTCTTGATTTCATCGATAATGCCATTTATGGTGCTCATAACAAGGGCGAACTTCTCAAACAGGCGTTGAAGGACATAGGCTGGAGGAACAATGGAAACCTCAATTTCTTCGATGACAGGAGATATCAATACAAGGGCGTCAAAAATAAGATAGGGATCGAGTCCAATTTCTGTTTCTACGAATTTATCCTTGAAGGATTGCTCAGGCTACAGATCGGATACGATAAGGGAAAGATCGCTGCCGGCATTCTTCTCTTGAATAGTCTCAGAAGCAAAGCCAACCCTCATGGCAACATTGTTCAAATAGCCAGCCGTGATATCGAGAATCTTTATCCAACAATATCGCTTCCGGTAACGGTTGTCTTGTTCGACCTCAAATAGCCTGTCATTAAGTTCCAGCCCTAAAGATTTAACCTGTTAAATCAACGTATAACCGTTTTAAACAAGGAGTAAACAGCTATGGAGAAATATATTCTCATTGTAAAAACAGAACTGCTTGAGCATATCTGTCTCGGCATTGTCGAAGCCAATAATCCTTTTCGTGCCTTGATTGAAGGGCTCCAGTTATCGGATTGGAAGGGATGGGAGCATGCCGAATTCTTCTGCTGCGGAGAAGATATCGCTTTACAGTTTATTCACACGAAGGGCAACTGCTGGATGGAAAATAATTACGCAGGTCTGCCGGTCTTGGCAACTTATCTGTCGAATCATAAGGGTGGCTATCTTATAGCACTGAAACTGGATGAGTTTGATAGGGTCTTTAAAGTACCGCCAGTTCCTGTAACGGTACTGTCAGAACATTTCAGATGCCATATAGAATACACTTGCAGTTCCTGAAATTAAACAAACCGCTTTAGTTTAAAGCACAGGAGAAAAATAATGAACGTTGAAATCGGCTTTAATATGTTTCGCTTAAGACAGATTACTGGTATTCCGCTAACGAAGCTGCCTGAGATAGCCGCTCTTATAACCTACGAGATCATAAAAGATAATGATGATTTTAAAAGGAAGCTTATTAAGGCTCATTCCATAAGGGACCCAGAAAGGCAGATCGAGCTTGATATAAAGAAAGGCTATGAGAAGGTCGTTTAATAGTTTCAACAAAAAATGGAGGATAATAATATGTCGATGACAACTTTAGGCGAAGTAAGGAAGAGGATTGATGATCTTGCGCAACTCTATATAGACCAACTCATTAATGTTGATGACATTTCTTTTAAAGGTCTCGATGAGGTAAATATAGGCGATGAATCTTTTTACCTTAGACCGGTAGCGCAGCAGCTGATAGCAAGCAGGTTGGGAATCCCTGTTCAGTACTTGCGCAAATGTCAATCTGAAGTGCAAGCATATAATCTGAATCATTGGCTTGGACAAGAGCGCAACGAGAAGCTTTTTATCAGATTTGACGATATGGACATACGTGCTATATTCACACCCCGATACAGACCAGTTGACAATTTTGAAATAGTGGAGACTCTTTGTAGCTTGGGATATGGATATGATCGAAAAGTTCAATGTCATCTTGATGGGGAGTTCATGTTGCTCAGTATTCCGGATAATGAAAAAGAGTTTTCTGTCAAAGGTGATACGATGTGTCCTGGCATCTCGATAAGCAACTCTGAAGTAGGTCTGGCATCATTATCTTTATCGATATTTATACTCAGGCTTGTCTGTACAAACGGCCTGATATCACAAACAGATGTGACATCCTCGTATCGTCATGTGTCGAGTAAAATACTGAAAGAGTTCCCAGATATAATGGCTAACATTACAAATGGACTTGACCTGCAGAGACGTCAAATAAAGATGTCTATTGAAAGCTGGGTAAATGAGCCGATGTCCACCATCTCAAGTTTTAACAAACAATTCCAGTTAGGGAAACCGGAATGTGAAGCAGTCGATTGGGCGTGGCCTATGGAGCAGGGGCATGCGATGTTCAATATAGTAAACACATATACCCGCGCAGCTCAACATGGCAATCTCTCTGCCGAATCAAGCTACAAGCTGCAAAAGGTGGGAGGTACTATATTAGGCATGTTGAACTGATGAATTATTCGGCCAGGTATTAATGGAAGTGATATTATTGGTATCTCTGAGGGACAGGGTTATTATAGCCCTGTCTTCTTTTTGGCTTTATCTTTTTCCAGTAAATCCCTTTCAATTTTTAATAGGGTCAGATAATGGTCAACAATGTGATCCGGCAAATCATTGAGTAAAGACAAGAGCACCTTCTTGTCGGGACGCCTTGTCTTATATGGTGTAGTAGTCTCAGAAATACGTTCATCTTTTTCCTCTCTGAAAAGCTCGATTACTGGTACGGCTAAAGCCTCAGTGATAAGCTCAAGAGATTTTTGAGTATACTTTCTTTTGCCATGCTCCAGTTGGTTTATATAACCCTGGGAGAGATCACATTTTAAAGCAAGTTCCTCTTGTGTAATGCCTGAACCTATCCTTATTTTTCGGATGTTTTCGCCAACAACATTGACCTTTCTTTTTTCCATAGAAGTTATCCTATAGCACCCCCTTTGCCAATACAATTTCAGGCTGCTATATTTTATTGACTCTTTTATTACACTGTGCTATAACAGGTAACGGTTGACGGCACAAACGCATGTTTTAGGGAGATAATTTGGCAACCATGTTTACTTTACAATTTGGCAAGGTTCAGGTCCGAAATGTTGAACTGTTAAAACAGCACTATAACAACAGCTACCCTGATATTTTGAAATATATTCAAGGTGGGCAGCTTGCTCTTTTCTTTAACGGTATAGACCGAAAGGATTGCAAAGACATCATAACCTCCATGAATAAACAAGAGGCGTCTCCATCCGAGATTGCGGAAAGACTTGCTGAGGTTTTGGGCATCGAAATCAAACGTCTCGATGCCGAAAGCATTTCTGATGAATTAATATCGCCTCGGGCCGACTTAAAGACTGTTCTTGAAAGCGATAGCCCTACCAGACGCTTCCCATCAGGGACCTGGTCTTCTGATGTGTCCCTTGAAATCAAAAAAAACAAGAAAATTATTGGAGAAGGCAACAACAAAACTGTTGTGTGTATTAGCTCAGTTAATATTGATGCGCAGCCCGAAGGTATAGTTGAAATTCAAAACCTTGACATAAGAAGAAAAACGACGGATGAAAATGGGATAATCAACATTTTAGCAGGCAAGGTGTTTTTTAGAAATATCCACTTTGAGAATGTAAAGGTACTTGCGGCAGAAAACAGTGACATTGACTTTTACAATTGCGAATTCACTTATGTACCAAATGCAATTGAGATCAGGGATGATGCCAAGGTTTATATAGGTGATAATACCAAATTTGAAAAGGTTGATATTCCGATATGTATAAAAATAAATGACTATGACTATCCAATTAGACAAATAGAGAAATTAAGAAATAAGAGCATCTCGCGGGAGTCGGCAAAGGTGTTGCTACAAGAAGGAGAGCTAACACTTTCAAGTTATCTTGCAATTTTTAAACACCTTGAAACAAATGGGAAGTTATTAATAGACGAACCTATTGAAATCAAGGGAGAGGCGTTTTCCATTGAAAGTGATAGTGAAAAAGCACTGGTCATTGAATCCCCCTTAAGATCAATTTTTCTTATATCAGAGGGTGGTTCACTAATCCTAAAAAATGTGGTGTTGACATACCGCGGCAAAGCGGAGCCTAAAAAAACGGCAGCTGTGTTACATGTAACAAATGGGTCATTGGTGATGGATGGCTGTGATATCTGGTTTGGAGGGATATATGGTAATAATGCAAGCATCAGTCTTAAAAGATGTTTAATCCGGAATAATATGGCAGAGGGCATAAAAGTTATAGATTCCAAAGCAAGGATAATAGGTTGTAATATTACAAGCAATGGGATTGATTTTGTTGGTGAGTCTTGTTCCCAAGTAGCGATTGAAAAATCAGACCTTCGTATTGAAGAAACAGATATCCAAGACTCGCAAGTTAGAGGTCTGTATATAAAAGAATCTACCTTGGATGCCACCAAATGTCAAATTGTTAACAATGTAAGTACCGGCATATCCATTATTGACTCATCCAAAGCAACAATAAAGGGTTGCGATATTAGGCAATGTGGTTGCAATATTGCCCTTGAGGTCACGGAATATGGCCAACTGAGCCTTAAAAAATCAGAGTTATGGATTGAAGAAACAAACATATCTGACTCAAAGGACAGAAGTAATGGGCTGTATATAACAGAATCCACTCTGGAAGCTGCCAAATGTCAAATCGTTAATAATAGTGGCCAAGGGATACGTATTTGCGCGTCATCTAAAGTAAGGATCATTGGTTGTATCATAAGAGACAATAAGGCGGGACTATTTGACGATCAAATAATGATAACCGGTTCAGTAGTGCACATCGAAAACTCAGAAATATACCACCCCCAGTTGACAGGTCACTGTCTTAAGGTATATCCGGGTAGCTACGTTTCTGAAAAAAATGTTGTGAAAAATAAGTTGGGGCAGCCTGAGTAACTGAACAAAACGTTGTGAAGAATTAAGTGAGGATTTTTATAGTATGAGTGAAGGCGAGGTAACTAAAAAAGATTTTCTGCTTAACTTTCATACTGTGCTTGCAGAGGACATACGCAAACTCGAACGAAACTTTGTTCAATTGCTCGTGCCTATTATAAGTGGTATGGCAGTCTTTGGAATGGGTATGTCAAAGTTTCTTGAATGCCAGAGCCAGATAAGTATAAACGCCGCTATTTTTTTCGCTGCTACAACATGTGGTGCCATAATATTGCTTATGATAGCTTTTTTTGCCAGCATGATTTTCGGATATACACATCGCAGTAACCAGATCATATTATCGAAAATAGAAAAAACTTTTGGTGTAATAGGGAACGGCGAAGTAGTTCCAGAAAAGTGGAACTCTTGTAATGATAAAAAATCCTTTGATCTTCCTGAAATATACAAATTTGTCCAAGTCGTTAGTATAGGGCTCATCGTGCTATGTATTTTATCATTCCTATGTATAGTTATGTATTCTCATTCGCATATTTCTGTTGACGCGAATATGCTGTTGCCCATTTCCCTGGTGATGCTCATTCCTATAGGAATTTTCTGGAGAGCCTTGCAAGTGAAATTTCAATGGAATGGTTGCGATATGGCCTATGAAACAAAATTAAGAGAATTATGTGATGATATGCATGGAACAGATACAAAAAAATAAACAATCAATGATCGAGGAGGTTGTCACTTACGTAAGTGCCGATTATAAACTGCTTTATCTTTACACTTCTGAAGAATTAAAAACATTACAAATTTTAAAAGAGGTAGCAAAAGAAACAGACTTTAAAAGGATTTATACATACGACATCGTTAACGGTTTACAATGCGACGAAGATAAACAACTGCGCTATCATCAGAACAAAGATGAGCGCACCGACATTTTCAAGACACTCGATTTTATCATAAGGAATATAGACGTTAAATCTTTTGTAGTCTTTAAAGATATTCATAGTTTATTTCAAACAGATCAGCGTTTAGTCCGCGCTTTCAAGAATTGCATAAATGAATTATTAGAACAGGGGGATGATAGCAAAATCAATATCTTTCTTGTTTCTTCTGTTTTATATATTCCCACTGAGATTGAAAAAGAAGTGACTGTTATAGATATCCCACTACCCTCCAGAGGTGAGATAGAAAAAACAATTATAGAAATGCTTACAAAAATAAACGTCAATATAGGTGAAGGATTAAAAGTTAAACTTATCGAAGCTCTTAACGGTTTGTCCGAAACAGAGGTGAATAACGTTATCAATTATTGTTTGCAGCAGCCTGGCTACATCAGCGGGGATAGTATTGGGGTTATTGTTCAGCAAAAACAACAATTGATAAAGAAGGGCGGCGTGCTGGAATTTGTAAGTGCAAACGATAACTTGGAAGAAAATATTGGTGGATTAGGGGTGCTCAAAGAATGGGTAAAGAATAAGAAAAAAATATTTGACAAACAAGAGAAAGCAAAGGAATTCGGGGTTGATATACCAAAAGGTCTTCTATTATTTGGAATGCCAGGATGTGGCAAATCACTGGCGGCAAAAGCCATAGCAAATTATTTTGAAATGCCGCTGCTGAGGCTTGACATGGGAATGATATTGGGACCCTATGTTGGTCAGTCCGAAGAAAATATGAGAAAAGCCATTAAATTAGCTGAGGCTATATCACCGTCGGTTTTATGGATTGATGAAATGGAGAAGGCGTTTGCAGGAGTTAGAGGTGGAACAGGCGGTTCGTCGGAGGTGTCATTACGGATATTTGGCACCATACTTACATGGATGCAGGAAAAAACAAAACCCGTATTTGTTGTTGCGACAGCTAACAGTATAACAGGCATGCCACCTGAGTTTCTGAGAAAAGGGAGATTCGATGAGATATTCTTTGTGGACTTTCCCAAAGGCGTTGAGATAAAGGATATTTTTAATGTTCATCTGAAGAAACGAATAAATGGGACGATCAAGGACAATGATTTTTTAAGTATCAAAGCCAAGATGGATGAAAAAAAAGAGTCCTCATTCTCTGGAGCTGATATTGAGGCCCTGGTACAGGAAGTCTTAGAAGATGCTTTTATTCATAATCCTGACAGTCCTGCTGGCATAGAAAAAGAAGATTATATCGAAAAGTTAATGAATTTCAAACCACTCTCTGAGACAATGAAAGATGTAATAGATGAAATGAGGCAAAAAAAAGAACATTATGGCTTTAAAGAGGCCAGCAAACTTGATAAAAGGGGGTAAGATGAACAAGGACATTCTTGTGCGGTATATAACAGAGATTATGAATGATTATGATAAATTTGGAAAAGAAAAGCCGACAATGGAATGGTTTAGGGAGGCCATTAAGCGTCACATCATTGATGTGACTGACACAGAAGTCGATCAAATTACCGACAAGCTTATAAAGGGCATTACTGCATACAGGACTGAACGAGAACGCTC
>JBEKJD010000105.1:0-9603 GCA_050011415.1 Dissulfurispiraceae bacterium
TCTGTTCGTCGAGTTGATGTCCACTATTTATCACAACTTCCGCAGCGCCGGCTATAGAAGACAGCGGGTCTCTGAATTCATGTGAAATGCCCTCAGAAGGGGCTGTTGACACCATTGCCTTTGCAGACCTAAGCCTTTCCGCCTGCATCAATTCTTTGGTCCTCAGTTCATCGACCAATGATTCGAAAGCCTTTTTCAACTCAAGCAATTCCCCGCTGCAATTTTTTCCCAAATTGATATTACCGAAAATGCCGTCGGCAGCAGCCTTAGCTGAATTTATAAAACTGTCAACCGGCTTTGAAATAAATTTTGGCCCATACCATGCGCTCTGGTACACCAGCACAATAAAAACAAAACCGGCGAAGACAGCACACAGGACCAAAACAATTATAAACGGCTGATCAACCTCGGCCTTCTCAACAGTTGCGACAAGGCGGAAGGGGGCATTATCGAGGGAAACAACATGAAAAAAAAGGTTGTCTTTTAACTCAACCGCGTTCCATTTTCCTTCCTTCGGCACATTGTATTTCATTCTCTTGTCAGGGAAACCTTTTTGCGTCAGCATCAGGTTGCCTTCCTTATCTATCATCTCGACCTTTTCAGTTTTATATACAGCACCCTCCACATGCAGGAGCCTGGCAAGCTTGTCACTATTAGGCACGGCATAAATAAGACCTATCAGACTTTCCCTGTCATCAAAAACAGGCGACAGAAAAACCATGCCGCTGTCAACGCT
Organism: Dissulfurispiraceae bacterium; assembly: GCA_050011415.1. Classification (GTDB taxonomy): domain Bacteria; phylum Nitrospirota; class Thermodesulfovibrionia; order Thermodesulfovibrionales; family Dissulfurispiraceae; genus JADFXI01. Next base: position 737 of record JBEKJD010000105.1, read on the forward strand.
GTAAAAGACGCGCACAGACGGATATTTCAGTTCTGTTATAGCGCTCGCGAAAAAGTCCCGGTCCGACCAGTTACTGCCTATCAACTCTCTCTGGCTGCTTGAAATAATTTTTCCATCCTTTAACAGAAGAGCGAAAATCTTGCAAGGCGAAGAAAGGACCATATCATCAAGCAATCTCAGCGACGCTGTCTCAACAAGCCCCCTTGCGGAATCAAGAGTCTTCTTCCTTCGCTTGTCAGTTGCCGCCGCTGCAGCAGTATCCGAAAGGATAGCTTCTCTGACAGTCTCGTTCTTTACAAGATATTCGGTGCTCTTTTTGCACTGCTCAAACCAGGTATCAACAGCAAGTTTTTTCTCGGATGAAAGATTCACAAGATGTTGCCTGTGAAAATCCTCAAAAGGATTCTTCGGGCTCAGGAAATAAAAGCCGAGGACGAGCGCTGCAAAGAGCACCAGAATGAAAAGGAGGGGGAAAAAAAGTAGTTTAGTCGATATTCTCTTAAAAAATGGCACTTTCATAACGATACCCGTTTCTGTTTAAAAAATAGCAATGTTGTTAACATACACTATTACCCATTGTTGATGCAATCCACCCCTCTGTGTCCCCCCTTGGCAAGGGGGGATACGTCTTTATTCAATTATAGTGGATATTTGCATATATCTTTGGCGTTGGTAAATAATTAATCGATGCATAGAAGGCATCCAAGAAGGAGCGAGAGCATGTTTTTGCCGACAACGCCGGAAGAAATGAAAAAGAGCGGTTGGGAGAGCCTGGACATAATTCTTGTTACAGGTGATACCTATATTGACAGTCCTCATATCGGTGTTGCGGTTATAGGGCATGTCCTTGCCGGGGCCGGATACAGAGTGGGAATTATTGCGCAGCCTGATGCGAAAAGCGGCGAGGACATCACGAGACTGGGAGAACCGCGCCTGTTCTGGGGCATTACGGCGGGCTCTGTAGATTCCATGGTTGCTAACTACACTGCCCTGAAGAAGAGGAGACACAGCGATGATTTCACTCCCGGAGGGGAGAATACCCGAAGACCTGACCGCGCCACCATAGCCTATGCCAATCTTATACGGAGACACTTTAAGAATACAAAACCGCTTGTTCTTGGAGGAATCGAGGCAAGCCTGCGCAGGACCGCTCATTATGATTACTGGGACAATGCTGTGCGGAGATCGCTGCTGTTCGACTCAAAGGCCGATATCCTCGTATACGGCATGGGAGAAAAGGCAGTTCTCGAAATAGCCCGGAAGCTTGAACAGGAGGAGAACATACAGGATATACGGGGGATATGCTATAGCGCGAAGGGGCCCAAAGAGGGACATATTTTGCTGCCGTCTTATGAGAATGTCAAGGAGAACAAAGCAAAATTTACTGAAATGTTCCACCTTTTCTATGCAAACAACGATCCCATTACTGCCCGGGGGTTGTGCCAGCAGCAGGACAGTCGCTATCTCATACAGAATCCGCCCGCCTACTATCCTTCTGAAAAAGAGCTGGATGCAATCTACGATCTACCCTTTGAACGGGATGTGCATCCTCATTACAGGAAGCAGGGAGAGGTACGTGCGCTGGACACCATTAAGTTCTCTATCACAACCCACCGGGGCTGTTACGGAGAGTGTAACTTCTGCTCCATCACAGTTCACCAGGGAAAGACAATCAGTTCTCGCAGCGAGGCCGGCATTATGCGGGAAGCGAAGGCTTTAACACAGCTTGCCGGCTTCAAAGGATATATAGCTGATGTGGGTGGCCCTACCGCGAATATGTATTGCATCGAATGTGACAAGAAACTGCACAAGGGAAGCTGCAAGAATAAACGCTGCCTGTATCCCGAGTGCAAGCAGCTGAAGGTGGACCACTCGCGGCAGAGGGCGCTCCTGCAGGCACTCAGAGGCATCACGGGGATAAAAAAAGTCTTTATAGCATCGGGCATAAGGTACGATATGGTCCTGCGGGACGCAGTATGCGGAGCGGCTTATCTGCAGGATGTTGTCGAGCATCATGTTTCCGGACAGCTCAAAATCGCGCCGGAGCATACGGAAGATGCTGTCCTGAAGAGGATGGGAAAACCGGGCATAAAATATCTGCAGGTCTTTAAGGAAACTTTCGATGCGCTGAATAAAAAAATGGGAAAGAAACAGTTCCTGACTTACTACCTCATAGCTGCTCATCCGGGATGCGATACCCTGGCCATGGACAAGCTAAGGGCCTTCACAGTCCGGGAACTGAGGATTACACCTGAGCAGGTGCAAATATTTACACCCCTTCCCTCTACCTATTCTACTCTGATGTACCATACTGGGAAGGACCCTTTTACCGGTGAGGACCTTTTCGTCGAAAGGGACATGAAGGAAAAAGAGCATCAGAAGGCAATGGTAGTGACCGGTTCGCGTTGGCGACGGCTTTCTATAAAACCTCATAAAACCAAATTAAGGAGGATGTCAGGTTGATACATCTATTAACATGGCATGGATACGTATATGGCAAAGTATACTGCACCGATTGACGAAGATACGCGTCAGAGGGTCCTTGCATTACCGGGTAGAATAAAATTTTCCGCCTTTATGCAAAAGGCCATAGCTGTATTTGTTGAGGAGCTTGAGAAGGACCCTGACCTGAAGCCCGAGAATTTTGTTATCTCTGTCACAGCCCGGAAAGATGCTTCAGATAAAAAAAGAAAATAACACCATGAAGAAAAGCATGATCCTGATCACCTGCGCAAAGGGGATACCTCCGTATCTTAGGGAAGAACTACTTGCAATTGGGTTCCCTGTGCTCGACGAAACCATTGCAAGCATAGCAACTGAGGGGACTATCGAGGACACTCTCCGACTCAATCTTCAGCTCCGCACTGCACATCGTGTCCTCTTTCTCATCAGGGAATTCGCTGCCCCTGATGCTGATGCTCTTTATCGGGAAGTGTCGGAAATTGCATGGGAGGAATATATAGCCCCGGACGGATATGTCTGCGTTACCTCCAGCGTGTATAACCCGACCATAAGGGATTCACGCTTTGCAAATGTAAAGTGCAAGGATGCCATTGTCGACAGGATCAAGGAAAAGTGCGGGCAGCGTCCTGACTCAGGGCCCGAACAAGACAGAACAGTCGTAAATCTTTACTGGAAGGACGAGCGCTGCTCCCTGTATATAGACACCTCGGGAGAACCCCTCTCCCGGCGCGGCTATAGGAAGATCCCCTTGATGGCGCCCATGCAGGAGACCCTCGCCGCTGCCGTTATACAGGCAACAGGCTGGATGTCTGCGCAGGCATCCGGCCAAAACAGCAGCGGCCATTTCATCAATCCCATGTGTGGCAGCGGTACCCTTGCCATAGAGGCTGCACTAATAGGACTGAACAGAGCTCCCGGACTGTTACGGGACAATTTCGGGTTCATGCATATCAGGGGCTTTAATGAATCTCTATGGGAAGATCTGCGTTTACAAGCAAAAAAAACGGCAAAAAAGGCACTGGATTGCAGGATTATTGCCACCGATATCAGGATGGAGGCTGTTGAGGCGGCAAAGAAAAATGCTGCTACAGCAGGTGTGGGCCATCTGGTGGAATTCGCTGTATGTGATTATTCCGAGACCCCAATCCCTGATGGAGGGTCCGGCGGAAGGGGGACTGTAATGCTCAACCCGGAATATGGAGAAAGAATGGGAAAGATTAAAGAGCTTGAGAGTGTTTACAAGGGGATCGGTGATTTCTTTAAGCAGAAGTGCAGGGGATATACCGGTTACCTGTTTACGGGAAATCTTGACTTGGCAAAAAAGGTGGGACTGAGATCAAAGCGAAGGGTCCCATTTTTTAACGGCGGGATAGAATGCAGGCTACTTGAGTATGAATTGTACGAGGGCAGCAGGAAGAATAAAAACGCAGAGATATAGCATGGATTACGCCCCACGGCGTGGTTTTGTGCGCCGTGTCGGTATTGCGTTCCATGGGTCGTCAGGCCATGGATGTTTTGGATACCGGCCTTTCAGTTCCTTTTTTACCTGCTGATAGCCGGTGTGCCAGAAACCCTTCAAGTCCTGCGTGATCTGCACCGGTCTCCGGGCCGGTGAAAGAAGATGCAGCAGGACTTTCACACGGCCCCCGGCTATCATCGGCGTATCGGCCAGGCCGAACATTTCTTGCAGCTTTACCGCAAGTACCGGCGTTTATCCCAGGGCGTAGTCGAGTTTTATATGGTTGCCGCTCGGCACAACAATGGATTCCGGCGCAAGCTCGCCGAGATGATTTTTCTGCTGCCACGTAAGCCGCGCCTTCAACGCCGGCAGCAATTCAAGAGCTGCAATGTCCTGACTGGAGCGCATGCCGTCGAGAGAGGGTAAGAGCCATTCTTCAAGAGTTGCTGCAAGGTGATCACCGGAGAGGTCCGGCCACATTTCCTGCGGAAACACTTTTCGCATGAGCGCCACACGCCCCTGGAACTGCCTGGCTTCTTTACTGAAGGAAAATATGCGGGGATCAGACCGGATAGCTTCGCATAGAAAGGGGGCTGCTTCTTCGCTGGTGGGAATAAAGGGCTTTATTGACAGCAGGACTGAACCCAGCCTTTCTTCAACAGCAGCAATGATTCTATTTTCTCTTTTGTCCCATCCGAGGCGCCTCATGGTCTGGATGCGTGCCGCGCACTCCTGCCTGATAAGGATTTCGGTGAGAGGTGAGGCGAGATGTATCACACCTTCGCCCTTCTCTCTCTCATCCACGTTAACGGCAATAATAAAAGAAGTCCGGGAAAGACCGCTCGTTGACGCCAGCCGTGCTGCTCTTCCCTGAGCTAAGATAAAACGGCCTTCGCCATCTCCACAGTTTTGAGCAACCCTGTCCGGAAAAGCGCATAGAAGGAGACGGGACATTATTTCAGTACCCCATATCCTACGGGATGAACTCTTTTGTGCATCCGGCGTTAAACGAATGAGATGCTTTGCTGTGCGGTCCACTGCACCCAGCGCCCACGGATCTGCCTCATCGGGCATTTCTTTTCCATTTCTCCAGGCATGAAGTACATCGAATCTTTCAGCGATATCAGATTCCTGCGCGCCGGGCTTATTGCTGCGGCGCAGTATATCTCTTTCCGAGAGGATAGCTGCAAGATCGGCTGCGTCATAAACACAGCCGAGTTCCCCTGCCCTCACCATAATCCGTGCAAGCCGTGGGTGGAGGGGCAAGCGGCCCATGGCCCTGCCGACGTCAGTGATCGAACCTGATGGATCAAGTGCTCCCAGGTCTGTGAGCAAACAGCGCGCAGCGTCCCATGCAGCCGCAGGCGGCATATCGAGCCATGCCAACATTGAAGGGTCCTTTATGCCCCATGCGGAAAGTTCGAGCACGAGTTCCGACAGGTCTGATGAGAGCATCTCAGGTGGAGTAAAAGGTATCATGGACTGAAATGTGTAATGACTGTAAATACGGTAACAGATACCTGGACCGAGCCGGCCCGCCCTTCCTTTGCGCTGCTCGGCAGACGCTTTTGAAACCGAAACCGTTATTAATCTGTTCATACCTGATGCCGGGTCGAATTGGAGTCTGCGGGTAAGGCCGCTGTCTATGACCACTTGGACACCCTCGATTGTGAGGCTCGTCTCAGCTATATTAGTCGCAAGCACAATCTTGCGTTTCAGCGAAGGGAGGATAGCGCGTTCCTGCTCTTCAAAAGGCAGGTCGCCATAAAGGGGATGTATTGTTATGTCGTCGCGCCTGCGTCCGATATCGGCTAACAGCGTCCCGGCACAGGCACGTATTTCTCCTGATCCAGGCAAAAAAACGAGTATGTCGCCGGAGGTTTCCGCAAGGGCGGTCTTGACGGCGCCGACGATACGTCCGGTGATGGGCTTATGGTGTAAATCGGCAATATATCTTTCTTCCACGGCAAATGCCTTTCCGCCTGACGTAATCACCGGCGCGTTGCCAAGAAGAGACGCAACCGGACCGCATTGGAGGGTAGCCGACATTATAAGTATTTTCAGGTCAGTCCTGAGTGCCCGCTGTATATCAAGACAAAGGGCCAGGGCAAGGTCGGCATGAAGACTGCGCTCATGAAATTCATCAAAGATAACCATTGCCACGCCGCTTAGACCGGGATCGGCCTGAATGCGGCGGGTAAGAATGCCTTCGGTGACAACTTCAATACGTGTTAATGATGATATCCGGCTGTCAAATCTTATCGAATAGCCGACAGTTTCGCCCACCTTCTCCCCGAGGATTTGGGCCATCCACCGTGCAGCGGATACCGCAGCGATTCTCCGCGGCTCAAGCATTATAAGCCGCCCCCTTTCAGGAGGAAGGACATCAATAAGGGCAGCCGGTACGCGCGTCGTTTTCCCTGCACCCGGAGGCGCCTGCAAAACAACTGAAGGATTCCCGATCACGGCTTGCTTCAGTACCGGAAGCAAGTAATCGATCGGATAACAAACCGCAGATGAATTCATGCTACTGCCCCGTTCTCACTGCTCACGCGGATTCTGCCAGTGGAGATACCTCAGAAACTTCGGGAAATTTATCCGATGTTCACGTTGCAGCTTTTCGGCCATTGACCTGAATTCAAGAAGGTTCATGTTCGTACACTTATCGCCAAAGCCGAAGATTATTGCGTTCTGATATGCTTCACCAAGGGGGAGCTTCAGTGTATGTCTCTCAAAGATATCCAGGATGGAGGCGTATAGGGCAGGGAAGTTGTCACTGGGCCTGTTCCATGCATTCATGACGAAAACCCCGTTTCCATTCAGCCTCGCGCGGCATGCTTCGATAAAGCCCTTTTTCAGGAGCGGTACGGCGGGGCCGTTCTCGTCGAACGCATCGATCAGGATCAAGTCGTAACCTCCTGAGTCATTGCACCGGCTGATGAAGTCCTCACCTGCGTCATGGAATATTTTCAGATGCGCATGTTCTCCCGGCAGGAGAAAAAACTTGCGTGCCAGGTCGATGACGGTCCGCCTGATCTCTACGATATCAATCGCACATTGAGGGAACGCCTTTAAAAGGAAATTAACCAACGAGCAGCCGCCGATGCCGATCATGAGGACCGACCCGGGATCATTCATAAAGAGTAAAGAACTCATCATCGCCCGGCTGTAATCTTCGATGAGCACATCGGGCTGGTCCAGCCGGATGCTGCTCTGGCAGACTTCATCGCCAAAATAGAGAGACCGCACATTACCATCGTCGGCGACAATGACTTCCCCAAAATTGTCCAGGAGACGACAGACTATCGTACCTTTGATCTTTTCCTCACTCATCGATCTTCTCCAAATTATTGCGGCAATATCTTCTATCTTAACGTATCCGGAGTGCTTCAGGAAAAAAGATATAGAGATGTCATTAATGTGGAGGACATGCCGTGCCTTTACAGCGCAGGTAAACTTCATCCTGACCGACAGAATACTTCCTGAATATTGTCCCTATGTTTTCATCACTCCGGCAAGAGATCACAAAACCGTCATTAAACTGTGCGGGCGGCCATGTTAGCGGAGCTTTGGGATAAATCAGGATATCGATGTGTGAAACGATGCTCAATGCGGAACCGGACATATTGGTCGCATACAAGTGCTGGTTCCCCACAATACGCAAAATGTCTTTCGCGGCAGGCTCAAATGAAGCACGAGATTGTTGATGAAAAAAAGGAAAACCTAACAATCCGAAGGCGAATTTCAGAACGATTGCGGCGATGATACACTTCAAGCTCCATTCCCGCACCCGTGGCGCGCCATAGAATATCAGGTAAGCGAGAGTTAAGCCAATAAAGGGGAGCAGGGGAAAAACATAACGGATATCGCTCTGTGGAGATAGCAAATAAGGAAGATAATTCGCCAGTACAATGATCATTACGGTGACGACGACTGGATGTGCGCGCCATTTCCCTAATTCTTGACGGCGTATGTAAGCATAAAGCAGAACGCCTGCGACCGGCAGCGGCAGCAGCAGCGTTTGCATGGCGTAGGCAAGTACGTCCTTGAGATAGTTGCCGCCGCTGACTGGAACAAGTCTGCTGGTAATGTCCGCGATCATGCCGTGCGACTGAAAATGTCCGGCCGGGACCATGCGGTACCAAAATAGTGGGAATGCGACAGCAAGTCCGTTCAAAAGGAGCGATCTCCATGAATACAGGAAGGCCCAGTTGCGCCGGCGGTAAGCAACAACTATCATCGCAATCACATAAAAGACGTATGCTGTAAGCACTTTGCTGAGGAAGGCGGCGCTGACAGCCAATACCGCAACGGCCAGGTATGTATAACGATTTTCGGCCAAAGCAAGCCAGACGAAAACAACCGACACAAGAACAAACAGACCGAACACCGGTTCGGAATCGCAGAGCCATCCCCGATAAAACAAGACATCGCCCAGAGTGAGGTAGATCAGGGCAGTAAAGGCAGCAAAGGTCTTGTCGCCGAACTGACGCCTTACGAACCATGCAAGCAGCAAGGCCGATGAAATGGTCGCTGTCAGCGCCACCAGGCGTGCCGCGACGAGCATGTGGTTCCAGCCCATGAGCTGTGCTACGGGGACGATCATTAAATTGTAAAGGGGCGGTCGCCAATAATACACGCCGTACATACTCGGCGCCAGGTACTTGCCGTAAAACCACATTTCGTAGGACATTAGCGGGTAAACGGATTCCTGCCCTATGTATTCAACAGGCAATGTTAACAGGAAGCTCAATGCAGCAAAGCCAAATAATAGCCAATAACCTCTTGCGGAAGATGGATCACCGCCTTCGCCAACGGTAAGTGCTCTTAAGCACGGGAATGACGACTTTTTTTCCAGTCTCCAGTTCATTGACAAGTTCTAATCCACCTGCAAAAGCTCAAGGGTCTTTATCAACGCCTGGGCCTTCTTCATTGTCTCGTAATA
>JBEKJD010000106.1:0-9594 GCA_050011415.1 Dissulfurispiraceae bacterium
GAGGCCGTTGAGTCTGAAGCGAAGCTCATCATTTCGGTGTACGGCGTCGGCTACAAGTACGATCCTGACTTGCCGTAAGAATATTGTCATCATCTCTCATTCGAAGACAGCCGTCCTTCCAGGCGATATAAGTTTTTGGCAGCTGGCATAGTTTGTTTTTGATCTGCATCAATATGTTACAGGATAAAATTTCCTAGTGAGGGCGACTGATAGGAAAATATTGCCTGTTTTTTCGGCTGTCTATTCAAGGATACTCACGTATCCAGGGCATGGTACAAAAGTTGCTTTCTATTCATCGTTGTATTAAGGAGGTGAAAACAAATGACAATACAACCAGTCAGCAGTTACTTTCAGACCCAGCAATCCGTGAGGTCCGACTTCCAGAACCTGAGTACAGATGTAAACGCACTGCAGAGTGCATTGAGTTCAGGTAATCAGGACCAGGTTACCTTATCGGAAGGCGCTTTGACTCAACAGTTGAGCCAGGTACTCAGTGACATTTCAAATACCACTCAGGGACAGTCTGCCGGCAGCAGCAATGGGATCCAGAGCACGGGAAACAGCAGCATGCAGAATCTTGTAAATGATTTGCAGACCCTCGAGAATGCCCTGACTTCAATGAATCAGACCCAGGGCACATCTTCAACAACTGCGACCTCTTCAACATCTTCTCAAAACGCGGTGGCGAGTGCTTTGACCCAGGTCGCAAGCGATCTGTCCAATATTGAGGGTCACGGTCACCATCACCATCATCATGGCGGGGGCGCAGGCAATGCGAGCGCTGCTTCCACCTCCGGCACCACTAATGAGACCACTATGTTGTCGGAGCTAATGAGTATGATGAATAGTAATGCCAATAGCACCTCCGGCAGCAACTCTATTTCGTCTCTTGCCAGTCTCTTGAGTTCGACTAACGGCAACACTACATCTCTGGCTTCGCTCTTTGGCATAGTAAATAGTGGACAAACTCAAAGCAAGACTAATAGTATTAACCTTTTATTGTAAGATTGACGGGTCCGTAAAAAGTCTATATGCTGCGTTCCACCCCAGCAAGTCTGTCGACTTGCCGGGGACCTTTGGTATTGCGCTGCATCCTTTGTCACTTGCACCCCAAAAAGTCTGAGGACTTTTTGGGGACCCCTCCAGAAGAACTACCCTGTACTGTCTGAATTCCAGAAATGTATATAAATTGCATAGACTTAGGTATTTAAATTACTGTACAATAAAAAATTATAGAGTACTAGATTTTCTGATTCTTATACAAACATTTATGTTAAACAAAAAATTTGAACGGCTTGTAAAAAGGGGAATTTTCACCGAAACGGAATTGGATGAAGTCTTACGGCAAGCAGTTGCGTCGGGCAGTTATCCTGAAGATTGTTTGACAGAAAAAGGCGTTCCCAAATACGAGATATTATTCTGTCTTTCCGAGTTCTACGGATTTCCTTTTGTCGAATACGATGAGAGTGTCATTGCCTCTTATTTTATCACCATGCATCTCGATATGAATAAACTCAAGCGCAGTCTCTGGTTTCCGCTTTCTGTCAGGCAGGGAGACGCCGAAGTAATTGCCTGCAATCCTTCCGACCCTCATGTTGTTCAGGACATTAAAGATACTCTGGGAATTGAAGCGATTGATTTTGTTGTTGCGATGCCTTCAGACCTTATCAGGATTATCGAACACAACTTTGATGTGAATCCTCATTTTCCCGCAGCGTCCGGAAGGACGCCTCTGGCTAAAGTGAGGACCTTCCTTGCAGACAGACGCTCTTTAATGGCAGGTACCAGGACCGCTCTGGCAAAAGGGAGAACAGGGCTGGCCTTTCTGCGTACCGGAATATCCTTTGTGGCTATTGCTATTGTTCTTTTCAGGATTTTCGGGGTAGGGTTTTTGACAGTGTTTGAGGCGGCATTATTGATTTCAGGCGTTGTCATGACTGTTGATGGCGTGGTTTGGTATATCCCTGCGCGAAAAACCGGGAAGAAAGCGCTTGACTGCACCGCCACTGAAGCGACCTGGGGGACCACAGTGCTTGAGGTGAAGAACCCGGGCAATAACCCTCTCTTTACCCGTACCGGCCCTGTTGAAGGTGCAGCGGCGCTGCGTACCGGCTGGAACAACCTGTCGCCTGTAATGAGGCGCAGGTTTCTTGCGAGCGACAGGACGGACTTTGCAGAGGAAAGAACAATTCTGGCATGCTACCGTACGAAGATGGCAAGGGCGCGAACAGGACTGGCTTTTTCGAGGACAGGTGTTGCGTTTATAGGGCTTGGCATAGCATTTTTGCGTCAGTTCGGGACCGGCTTGTGGACTTTTTTTGATGTTTTTCTCATAGTGACCGGTCTTGCCATGGCTGCGGAGGGCTTTTACTGGTATATCCCTGGCCGTCGTGCCGGCACAGTAAGTTTTGATTCGGTAAGGAGTTCACACGCCAGGCAGAGCATATGGGATTTTGCCTTTCCTCCTGCGCTGAAACATCCTGGAACGGATTACAAGCATGTTCCCCCTGTCAGGCCCTCTCATGCTCCCGGTATATGGGCTACAACCGGCGTGGCCCTGGAACGGACCGTTCTTGCAGACAGGAGAAACGTTATGGCAAGATTGCGGACTGTCATGGCGAGGTCCAGGACAGGTCTGGCATTTATCAGGACCGGTGTCGGAGTTTCTTCCACGGGCATGGGACTGCTCGTGTATTTCGGCGCAGGCAATAGCGGCTGGGTATTATTTAATTCAGTGCTGATATTGGTTGGTTTTGCGCTTGTGGCTGACGGACTTTACTGGCATATCCCTGCTGAGAAAACAAGAAAGCAATACCCATACTGTTTTGGAGAAATGGAGATTATGATCCCTGATTATGGCATACCGGTGCGCTCCTGGAAAAAGGTGGTGTTCAGTGGTGACGAGCATAATTAGCGCTGCGGCCAAAAGATACGGCGTTCTTGTTGACTGGGGAGTGCTGACAGGGGATGCGCTTTCCACAGCCGACTATACTGCCTCTGCAAGAGGATTAGAGCTGGAAAGAGTCCTTATCTCGGAATATTGTGTGCCGAAATATATTCTGCTGCAGGCGCTTTCAGAGTATTACAATTGCCCTTTTGCGGAATATGATGAGCGGTTGCCAATCCCTCCGGAACTGCTGACGGACCTTGATGGTGAAAGGCTATCTATTAATCAGTGGTTTCCGATAATAAAAGATGGCAATACGGTCATTATCGCGGCCAACAACCCATCTGACCCCCTGGTACATGAAGAAGTAAAGAAGTTTATCAAAGCGGACAAATATGAATTTTGGGCAGCTCTTGGAGAGGACGTACAATGGTTCATACAGGATTTTTTGCATGCAAAACCTGGTTATCTTATCGGGACCGAGAGGACAGGGCTTGCTTTCTGGCGCAACACAATGGCGCAATGGAGAACACGGCTGGCATGCTACAGGACTGACCTTGCAATGGGCAGGACCTATCTTTCTTTTCTAAGATGGGGGCTGGGTCTCATTGCCATATCCGACACGCTGATGCGAGCTCACAAATCCGGACCGTTTTTTTATCTCTATGTTATCATGGCCGGGGGGTTTTTATTAGCGCTTTTCGGACTTTCCGGTTATTTGGAAATAAGGAAGTTCAGAATGAAGCCGCCGGGTGAGCAGACGCTTGTGGAAGTAACAGCTGCAACAGTCCAGTTCCTCGAAAACTATCATTTTGTTGAGAATACCGGCGCCTCTATAGCGTCCAAGCAGACAATGCTGGCCCGTCTTGGCGATTTTCTGGCAGACCACTGCACTATTTTGTATCCCTCTCCATCCAGCAGGGAGCGGACCCATCTCGCCCGTGAAAGAAACGTTCTCGCAGCGCAGCGTACAGTGGCTGCGTGCTACCGCACTATCTACGCACGCGCAAGGACAGGGCTTGCCTTTATAAGGACAGGGGTTTCTTTTGCGGGCCTTGGGTTAGGTCTTATGCGCTACTTCGGTTTCAGTCTTCTGACTGCTGTAGATTCACTTTTGATCTCAGCGGGAATATTGATGATAATAGATGGATGGCAGTGGTATATGCCGGTAAGAAAGGAGCAGGCAGAAGTACCCCGATGCCCTGTGCCTGAATAAAGGCGGGTGATAGGCAATAGGTGATAGGCAATAGGTGATAGGCAATAGGAAAAACAATCAACAACCCATTACCCATAGCCCATCGCCTATTACCTGGTTTTTAAATTATGAAAATAGAAAATAAAATCATACTTTCCAATGTATTCAATATAGGGCTGATCTTTCTGATAGGCTTTTTTGCTTTGCAGGATCTTAATCTTATGCTTACGAAGCTGAGATTTGTTGAGATAGCAGACGACCTGAATGCGTCTTTTCTTGAGATGCGGATTATAGAAAAAAACTATATTATTTACCAGAAGCGGGATTTTCTTTTAGATGTTAAGGAGAAGATGGAGAGCGCCGAGGAATTGCTGGATAGCGCCAGCAAGGACATCATCCGTGCTGTTGGAGAGAACAACTTTCTATCGCTTAAATCACATTTGAAACATTATTCTGATGTTGTGGACCAGGCGCAGAAAAGCTCTTACAGCGATAGCCATCTGATCGAAAGGTTCAGGACGGAAGGTAAAAGACTGCGGGAATTCTCAAACACTATTACCACGCTTGAGCGGCAGCGTGTTAACGACATCATCGCCGGCGCCAAGCGCGTACTGTTATTTTCATTCCTGGCGATTGTAATAGGCGCTGTTTTTGTAAGTCATTTCATATCGCAGAGGATCCTGCATTCGTTGAGAAAGATAGAGAAGCTTGCAAAATCAATATCTCTCGGCAATTTCAACAGAATTGAGGGTGCAGTTCCGGATGATGAAATGGGTTCTGTTATGGCTGCAATAAATTCAATGTCCGAGGAACTGAGGAACCGTGAAGAAGCTCTTATCCAGTCCAAAAAGCTTGCATCCCTTGGAATACTCACTGCCGGTGTGGCGCATGAATTGACAAACCCTCTGAATAACATTTCCATGATAGCTCAGACCTATGCTGAACTGTATGATAAGCTGGACAGGGACCAGAGAATTGAATTCATGGATAAGGTGGAGAAAGAGACCGAAAGGATAAAGGAAATTATAAAAAGCTTGCTTGACTTCTCAAAACCAAAAGAGGCCAATCTGAAAGAGACTGACATCAATACAGTGATGGAGAAGACTCTCAAGCTTATGCAGAACATGCTCGACATCTCCAATATCGAAACCAAATTAAACTTTCCACGGGGTGTCCCCCCGGTCTTTATTGACGAGTATCAGATACAACAGGTCCTGGTGAACCTTATTACCAATGCCGTTCAGACAATGCAGGCCGGTGGGACGCTTTTTATGGCAACAAGGCGCGGAAGCAGCGGGGATTCTGTGGAGATCAAGGTAATGGATAACGGCAAAGGCATACCCCCTGAATTACTGCCTCACATATTCGATCCCTTTTTCAGCACCAAAGGAGAGGGGGGGACAGGACTCGGGCTGTTTGTCAGTTATGGAATTATTAAAAACCATAAAGGAGATATCAGGGTGGAAAGCAAGATGGGAGTAGGCACAACATTTACAATAGAACTGCCGGCTTACAGAGGCGGTAAACAGCCGCCGATGACGGACTCTTAAGGGTTTGAGGAGGATTGAATGAACAACTACAGGATCATGGTTATTGATGATGAAAAGATCGTGGGCGACATGGCGAAGCTGTCCCTTGAACAGGAGGGATATACAGTCGAGACGTTTTTAAACGGGGAGCCGGCGCTTGCACGATTGGGCGCGCAAAAGTTTGATGTGGTGGTTACTGACCTCAAAATGAAGGGTATTGACGGCATGGAGATACTGAAGACTGTAAAACGTCTTTATCCCGATACAAAAGTAATCATGATTACGGCATTTGCCAACCTCGATACTGCCATAGAGGCTTTAAGGGGAGATGTCCATGACTTTTTCCCGAAGCCGGTCAAAATAAAGGAGCTTAAGGCATCCATTCAGCGGGCGCTTAGTTAATAATGAATTAAGAATTACGAATTATTAATTACGAATTATGGAAGAAACATTCATTCGTAATTCTTAATTAAGCTAATTATGAATTTAAATAATTTCATAGGAATCGGAAAAAAAATTATCAGGGACGCCTTCGGCGCCGGCAGGGTGACTTTCAAGGTAATGTTCGCCAGGTTCAGGCAGGTCCTTGAAAATCATAACAGGGCGGTTGAGATTATCGCTGATATGGGCGACAAACTTGGAGGAGACTATATTTTTGATGTTACTTATATAAGGAGCGCCTATTCAGGACTTTACGCTACGCTCGCGGACTCTTTGGTAAGCTTCGATGTTCTGACGCGGAACAAATACCCCAGGCTCAAAGACGTGCTTGGCCGCATCGACCGGGAAATCCGGCTGCTTGTTTATAAGGATGGGGACAGCGACTATCTTTCTAATGGAGAATTTGTGCTGCCCTATAGTGCCATTACAGGCAATATGTCGTATGAGACAGGCGGCAAAAACGCCAATCTTGCTGAACTGAAAAACAACCTCGTACTGAACATACCTGACGCATTTGCCGTAACTGTATTCGCATATGACGAATTTATCCGGCATAACAGAATCAACGAGATGATTTCGGCGCTTGGCGGCGAGGGCATTGATACAAAAGCTGCTTTGAACGAAATACACGCCTCGATCCTGCGCGGCAGCATTCCTTCGGGTCTTGAATCAGCTTTGGACAACGCTATATCGATGCTCAGGGCGAAATATGGAGACAAAGGCTTTATCGCAGTCCGTAGCAGCGCTCAGGCTGAGGACAGAGAATTTTCTTTTGCGGGACAGTTTGATAGTGTCCTGAATGTGCCGTTTGAGAGCGGGGCTGTGCACGAGGCGTACAAGCGGGTTGTTGCAAGCCTGTTTTCCGAAAAGGCAGGCGTTTACCATAAGCAACTCGGGATCGACATAAGAAGCGTAAAAATGGCTGTCGCCTGTGTGGTTATGGTTGATGCTGATATCAGCGGCGTCATATATTCTGCAAATCCTGGTGGAGATCACAATACCATGATTATAAATGCAACATGGGGTTTGGGAGCATCGGTTGTTGAGGGGCAGACAGATGCAGATTTTTATCAGGTAAGAAAAGATCCGGTCCCCGCAATAATAAGCGCGAGGACCGGCAAAAAGGATACGATGATCTTGAGCCGCGAAGATAGCGGCACAACTGCTATAAAGACCCCTGCTGACAGGGCAGGGAAGAGTTCTTTATCTGAGGATCAGGTATTGGAACTCGCAAGGCAGGCCATGCTTATTGAAAACTACTTCCGGCAGCCTCAGGATATTGAATGGGCTATAGACAGGGCCGGCAAAATATTCATACTTCAGGCGAGACCCCTGAGGATAGCGTCGAGTGTCAGGCCTGAGTCTCCAGGCATAAGTCCAGAAGTAGGTTACGCGGAGGCACGTCAGGCGTCAAGCTCCCCTGCTCCGGGCGGCCAGGCCATACTGATGAAAGCCAGAGGTCAGGTTGTTCAAAAAGGCGCTGGGGCCGGCAAGGTTTTTATTTTTAAACACATCGGCGGACTTGAGAGTTTTTCCAGGGGGGATATTCTTGTGGCAAGGAATGACTCGTCTGATTTTATACGGGTCATGCCCTATGCCTCGGCCATCATTACTGATACGGGGTCCCTTACAAGTCATATGGCTTCACTGTGCAGGGAATTCAGGGTGCCCGCATTTGTCAACGCAGGCAACGCAACGCAGGTACTAAAGCACGGGCAGGAGATTACGGTAGCCTTTGAAGATGCGGCGACTATTTACGCCGGCATACTGCGCGATGTGCTCGAACAGGCGCGTTCCGGCCTGGCCTCTATGGAAGATGTCTACGAGTTCCGCAAAAAGAGATATATACTGAGATATATTTCTCCACTAAACCTTATTGACCCATTGATTGACAGCTTTACTCCCGAAGGGTGTAAGACGATGCATGATATCCTGAGGTTCATACATGAGAAGGCTGTTATGGAGCTTATAGATAATGCCATGCTCGGGCTAAAGGGACAGGCGGCAATGAAACTGGATTTGCCGATACCAACCGGAATTATTGTGGTGGATATCGGAGGAGGCCTGCTGAATTCCGGGGAGTCGTCCGGCGGCAGCGTTGCTTTCGAACAGGTTGCTTCCATTCCACTCAGGGCTGTTCTCCGTGGTATGATGCATCCCGGAGCGTGGCAATCGGCCCCCGTTGCATTGAAGGTGAATGATTTCATGTCGAGCATGATGCGAATGCCTGATATTACTTCCGGAAGCGACAGCTATGCCGGGAACAATGTAGCTGTCGTATCTGAAGAATATCTGAACCTAAGTCTGAGGTTTGGCTATCATTTCAATATGATCGATTGCTACTGCAGTGAAACTGCAAGGAATAACCACATCTACTTCCGTTTTACCGGCGGGGCCACGGACATGATAAAAAGATCGAGGAGAATAGAGCTTATTTCGATTATATTGAAAGAGTATGGTTTCAATACACAATCAAAGGGAGATCTTATTATAGGCCGGCTTGCAAATATGGGACGCGAGGATCTGGAAAAGTTGCTCGACAGCATAGGAAGGCTGATCGCTTTTACGAGGCAGCTTGATGCGGTGCTTCATGACGACAGCAAGGTCCAACTCTACGCAAAGAATTTCCTGGAGGGTAAGTATGAGCTATAGGAGGGATGGAGGAGGGCGCTGACACCCTCCCCGAATGTTCAAAACTAAGTCCCTACTACAAGCACCGAACAGGGAGCGCTCTCTATAACCTTCTCTACTATGTTGACGCCAAAAAAACGTTTGAGTCCCTTCTTCATCTTCTGCGCTCCCATTATTATGAGATCACAGTCCTCTTCTTCTGCTACTTCAACAATCCTTTTATGGACATCGCCTTCTTCAAGCCTCGTTTTTATCAGCGCATTTCTGGACTTTGCATTATTGTTGATTTCTGCAACCGCCTTCGACGCGCCGTTGTCGAGAACGGCATCTATATTTTTTATACCTGTAAGGTTTAGATCGCCCTCATTAGCCGGGATTACCTTTACTACCGTTACCCAGCATTTCTCATCACAGGCAAGCTTCAGCCCTTCCGCAAGGACATCCATTGATTTGTTGACTGCTATAAGCACTTTCCTGTAGCCTTTCATATTATCACCTCACCACGAGTATCGGGCAATTCGCATGCATTATTACCCGTTCAGTAGTACTACCGATAACGGCTTTATCGATGCCGCTCCATCCATAACTCCCCATGACGATCAAATCATTGCCTTCCTTGACTGCAATTTCAGTAATCTTGCTGCTGACATCTCCGTCTTCTATAAGCGACTTTACCCGGATTCCATTTTCCGAAGCAAGCCCGCCGGCCTTTTCTGTAATCTTCAGGGCTTCATTCATCAGACTGTTTTTTATGGAACTGCTCCTGAAAAAACCTATCATCTCTTCATAACGCGGTATCACATAGAGAACTGTTACAGAACCACCATCAATAGACGCTATCCGACAGGCCTGTTTAAGCGCCTGTTTGCTGCACTCGGAACCGTCAAAGGGGACGAGGATTGATTCATACA
>JBEKJD010000107.1:0-9555 GCA_050011415.1 Dissulfurispiraceae bacterium
AGCAGCATTAGAGAATTATTGGTCTCGGCTCTGCGCGGCAAAACCGGGCGGACGCCTGCAGAACGGCCGGGGAGCACAACACCTGATGAGTGGCGCAAGTTGCTTGACCTCTCGCGCAGGCACAGGGTCAGTGCGCTGCTTTACCGGCAATTGAAGGAGCATGAAGCGGCAGAGGTCCCGCCGGAGATCATACAGGAACTGCACGACGATTATATGAATACAGCCGCCGGGAACATGCGGCTCTACCATCAATTGTCGGGTATCCTGAAGCTGTTTTACGAGGAAAATATTCCGGTAATCCCTCTCAAAGGCGCATTTCTCGCAGCGCGGGTCTACGGTAACATCTCCGTCAGGCCCATGAATGACGTTGACTTGCTGGTAAAACAGACTGATCTTTCGAGGGTGCAGGATATACTTGCAGCTCAAGGCTATGCCGCATCAGATGAAAAGGTAGCCTTTTCAATGCAGCATTTACGCCCGTATACAAAAAAAAATCATACAACGCTCGAAATACACTTTAACATTGTCAACCCGCCTTTTTCTCATCGAGTCGATATTGAACGGCTATGGGCCAGAACTCAACCGGACTCAATCCAGGGCCTTGAAGTATTGGCCATGTGCCCTGAAGATTTACTGCTCCATCTGTGTACTCATGCCGGTTTTAAGCACGGGTTCGAAAACGGAATCATGCCCTTGTTTGATATTTCACATACCATCAGGCATTATGAAACGATACTTGATTGGGAGCATCTACTGAACAGGGGCAGGGAATGGGGTGTAAGCAGGTGTGTTTTCCTGGCGCTGTCTCTCGCCAAAAAAATTGCGGGCGCATCTGTACCTGAACAAATAATGATGGGACTGGAGGTCTGCAATGATGGTTTTGATGCCGCAACGCTGGCCGAGGAACAGCTCTTTAATGAGGATGGCTTTATATCGGAGAACATTGCAAGACTCTTTAATAATGACAGTTTGCTCCACAAGCTGAAACATTTTATGAATTATATTTTCCTTCCGAAGAAGGTAATGACAAATTTGTACCCTGCGGCCACAAATAAATGGTCGGTCTATATTTTTTATATCTTCCGTTTTAAGGGGCTTTTGATGAGGCATGGCCGGACAGTTTGGCACTTGTTATTACGTGATGGAGAAATATCGGCCCGGGCGGATCTTGCGAATAGAAAAAACACACTAAAAGATTGGCTTGCTCAATTCAAATAGATTTTTTTGGATCAAACTTTTATGGGACGGAAAAACAAAAAGACAGGCGATGAGGGCAAGTTAATCCGGCAGGCCGACACTTCTGCAGCGCATGCGTCTTTCAGTTCACAGTTATTGTCGAATAACCCTCGTGTGCATATAGCGCTTATCATATTTCTTATCCTGATCGTGTATTCCAATTCTCTCAATGTTCCGTTTCAATGGGATGAAGAAATGCATATTGTCAATAACCCTGTTATCAAAGATCTTCATTATTTTATTAATCCGTCCAAATTGCAAGGATTGCGTTTTATCCCATCCCGTTATATCCCGTTCCTGACCTTCGCGCTGAACTACCGGATGAACGGTTTAGATGTGACCGGTTACCATATTGTCAACAATGCCATTCATATCGCCAATACCATTCTGGTTTATTTGCTTGTTCTATTGACATTCAGAACACCGTTTATGTCCGATTCATCCTTAAACCGGAACTCCCGTTATGTTGCGTTATTTTCATCACTTATCTTTGCCGCTCATCCCCTGCAGACAGCTGCGGTGACTTATATAATGCAGCGTTTTGCCTCTCTCGTTGCTTTTTTCTATCTGCTTTCACTGGTGGCTTATATAAAGGCAAGACTTGCCTTAACCACAGATAACACAGCTATGAAGGTGCGACGGTGTGAAGATGCGAAGATGAGCAAAATCCCAACTTCCCAACTTCTCAACTTCTCAACTTCGGGCGTTCTGTGGTTAGCCCTATCCGTTCTTTCTGCGGTCCTGGCAATGAAGACAAAAGAGAATGCCTTTACTTTGCCTTTGATTATCATTCTGTATGAGTTTTGTTTCTTCAGCAGTCCTTTGCCCCGAGTCTCCGAGTCTCCGAGTCCCCGCGTCCTTCTTTTCCGGCGTTTCCTATACCTTGCTCCCATATTGCTTTCACTTTTCATCATACCGTTGACCCTTATAAGCTTTACAAACATCCCCTGGAGGACACTCCTCATTAATCCCAAACTCCTTGTTGGCCCAGGTTCATATATGGCCGGATTCACCTGGGACTATTCACACAGAGAGTATTTTTTCACCCAGTTCAGGGTCATTGTCACTTACCTGCGAATGCTGTTTTTCCCGGTGAATCTTGGACTTGATTATGAGTATCCTGTATTTAGATCTTTTTTTGAACCTCAGGTCATGCTGTCTTTTATATTTCTAACAGCGCTTTTGGGATTGGGAGTATACCTGGTAATAAAACAGGTTAAGGTTAAGGTTAAGACAGAGTCTCTGTTGGCTGTTTCTCAACCTCAACCTAATCCTCAACCTGCTTTCCGGTTAATCGGCTTCGGGATATTGTGGTTTTTCATCACGCTATCGGTGGAAAGCATTATAACTACACCAAGGCTTATTGAAATATATCGTGTGTATCTGCCTTCAGTCGGAGCTATTATTTCAACAGTTACAGGGGTATTTCTCTTAAAAGAAAAGGTGCGTTCGCCGAAGGCCGGCAGTGTAATACTGGTGATGCTTGTCATTATCATAGGAGCATTGTCGGTTGCCGCGTATCTACAGAATGAGCTGTATAAGGAGGACAAGATCAGATCGTGGGAAGGGAGCGTAAAGAGGTTTCCCGAAAACGCAAGCGTGCATAATAATCTGGGCGATGTTTATGAAGAGCGCAACATGTATGATAAAGCTATGGAACAATACCTGATTGCCATTAAACTGAAGCCTGATTACGCGACGGCACACTATAATATCGGCCGCCTTTATCAGACTCGCAACATGTTTGACAAGACCATAGAGCAATATCTCATTGCCATTAAACTCGAGCCTTATTATGCAGAAGCGCATTATAATCTGGGCATTAACTATAAATCTATGGGCATGTTTGATAAGGCCATAGAGCAATATCTGATTGCCATTAAACTCAAGCCTTCTTATGTAGAGGCACATAATAATCTGGGCAATGTTTATGCGGAACTAAGCATGTATGACAAAGCTATGGAGCAATATTCCATTGCCATTAAGCTAAACCCTGATAATGCAAGCGCATATAATAATCTTGGCACTATTTATCAGTCCCATAAGATGCCTGACAAGGCCATAGAACAATATTTGATTGCTGTTAAATTGAAGCCTGATTACGCAGCTCCGCATTTCAACCTTGGTGTTATCTATTACAATATGGGTCAAAAGGAAAATGCGAAAAGGGAGATGATGGCAGGATTAAAGATAATGCCGGATAACCAGCAGGCTCGGCAATTGCTCAATAAAATATCCGGGTTGCATCCGAGGGCTGATGACTGACCCTTCATTATCTCTTGCGGCCAAACTGCGGCTGGTGTTGGCGGAGATGCCCTATCTGCCGAGGGCCTTTAAGATGGTATGGGCAGCAGCACGATCATGGACTATCGCCTGGGCCGTGCTGCTCTTCGCGCAGAGCCTGTTGCCTGCAGCTACCGTCCTGCTGACGCGCGATTTGGTCAATAGCCTTGTCCACCTGCTTAATACTCATGGCAACGTCAATGCGCTCAGACAGACATTGGTTTTAGCAGCGCTTATGGCCCTTGTCGTGTTGCTCGGCGAGGCCCTTTCGAGTTTAACCTCCTGGGTACGCACATACCAGACCGAACTGGTGCAGGACCATGTGTTAAACCTGGTCCACGAACAGGCGCTGCAGCTTGATCTGACTTTTTACGAGACTCCGGGATACTATGATCAGCTGCAGCGCGCCCGCAGTGATGGGGGCCGGCCTCTCGCTTTGTTCGAAAAGGCGGGCAGCCTTATACAGAACAGCATCACGCTGGCAACCGTGGCCGTCATCCTGATGACTTATGCCTGGTGGCTGCCTCTCGCCCTTTTCTTCGGCACGCTGCCTGCGTTTCAAGCTGCCAGACGCTCCACATTGCGTTTTCACCAGTGGTTGTTGCTTAACACACATAACCAACGTCGTATGGAGTACTACGCCATTATGTTGACCTGGTACCAGGCAGCGGCTGAACTACGGTTGTTCGATCTCGGCGAACGTTTCCGTGCGGCATACCAGGGCTTGAGCCTGAAATTGCGGCGAGAACGGCTCGGCCTGGCCCGCAAACAGATGGCAGCTGAACTGTTTGTAAGTTTTCTCGGCCTTGTGGTGATGGGCATGACCATGGCCTGGATGGTATGGCGCAGCTTGCGGGGTCTCGCTAACCTGGGAGACCTGGCGCTCTTCTACCAGGTTGCCAAGCAGAGTCAGCAGCTCATGCGCGGCCTGCTTAGCAGCGCGGCCGAGGCATATCGCAGCATCTTTTCCCTGAAATACCTCTTCGAGTTCCTGGAACTTAAGCCTGTCGTGGTAGACCCTGCACATCCGATTGTATTGCCGACCGCAGGGCCGCATGAGATACGGCTGGAGCGGACCAGCTTTCGGTATCCCGGCAGCCAGAGGACAGCTCTTCACGACTTCAGCCTGACTCTTCCTGCAGGGAAGATCACGGCTGTTGTCGGAGAGAACGGCGCCGGCAAGAGCACGCTGATCAAACTTCTTTGCCGGTTTTACGATCCGGAGGAAGGCGTGGTAACAATGGACGGTGTGGATCTGCGCGCGCTGTCCCAAGCCGACTTGCGCCGCCGAATCACTGTCTTGTTCCAGGAGCCGGTGCACTATCACAACACGGCCTCTGACAACATTGCCTTCGGCGATGTCGAAGCTGAACCGGGGCCGGAACAGGTGCAAGCAGCCGCTCTTGCAGCCGGTGCTCACCGACCCATCAGCCGTCTGCCCGAAGGCTACAACACCGTGTTGGGCAAGTGGTTCGGCGGTGCCGAGTTAAGCGTGGGCGAATGGCAGCGGGTGGCGCTGGCCCGGGCTTTCATCAGGCAGGCCTCGCTGGTTGTACTGGACGAGCCGACAAGCGCCATGGATTCCTGGGCCGAGGCTGACTTGATGGCCCGCTTCCGGGACCTCGTGTCCGGGCGCACGGCGCTCATAGTCACACACCGCTTCACCACCGCGCTGAAAGCTGACGTGATACACGTTATGGAACAGGGACGTATCGTCGAGTCGGGAAGCCATTCCGAACTTCTGGCGCTGGACGGACGCTACGCCTGGTCATGGAGGCAGCAGATGGACGAATCGCACGCCGGGGAACCACCCGGTAAGGAGTGAAGGATGACTGACGGCAGCATTAGAGAATTATTGCTCTCCGCCCTTCGCGGAGCGGGGTCTATAGCAATATCGATGTCAGGCCATGGGAGATATAGATTTTTTCCAGCGACCATGTTACTGCTCAAGAGCTGATACTTTTCCCCCTACGCCAGGCAAGTATGGGCCCCACGATAAAGCCGTGGGGCCCGATGTCCTGTAGTAACACATAGGCAGTTGAAGCGACTCTGCAGATCATTAGCCTAGTTTGCACCACCGTGCGGGTTGCATCCCCCCGCGTTTGCGTTGGTCCCGGTCGTGGTGCATGTGGTTGACGCAGTCGTCCCGGTCGAGTTGCATGCCCCCGCGTTTGCCGTGGTCCCGGTCGTGTTGCATGTGGTTGACGCAGTGGTGCCGGTATTGCATAACCCAGCACTAGCTGTAGTACCTGTGTTGCAAGTGCCCGCGTCCGTAGTTCCGGAGGAACAATTTCCCGCAGGGCCTGAGCCGGTTGTACAAGCCCCATGGCTGCTTTCGCCACTTAGTGGTGTTAATTGAGGTTGAACCCACTTCATATTTTTGCCTCCTTTTGCCAACCTTGAAGTTAGCAACATGCTATATATTTATAAACAAAGACATATTATCAGCTAAACCTGCAGTTGTCAAACTCACGACTCATCCAATGCCTTATATACTCTTCAAGCCTGTCTTTTCTCTTATTAACAGACTCTTGCTATACCCCTTAATCTGCTTTCCGGAAAGAGTCCTTTCTTCCTCGCCTCTTCACAATACCAGAACGGCGCCCAAAAATTCTTTGTCCGGTAATAGTTCTGGGCTATACAAAAACCCATACACGCTTTCTCCATAAGACAATCTCCGCATATCCCTTCCAGTTTTTCAGGCAAGCCCTCTCTGATCTGTTTTAAAACTTCCGTGTTCTTCCAGATATCCGCCAGGGAGTCTTTCCTGCTGTGTCCAAAGGTAAGCTCTTTCACACTCTCCCCTATACCGCACAGTGCATAGGACCCATCCGACAGCACTCCTATTATCCCGAATATCCCACATACGCCGCAGTTCCCTCCTTCACCTCCCAGCAAATGGCTAAGCGGCCTGAACGCATACGGGTGGGAATGAAAAAGACGCAAGGGCGATTTTTTTGAAAGTTCCATCTCCACCCGTCTGCCGAGTTCTATCAGCTCCTCCATACACAAAGTGTCCCCTGACTCATGAAGCTTCACTCCTCTTTCCATGGGCTGGACAATATTGAATTTAACAGAGCCGGCCCCCAATGATTCAGCCAATCTTACCACTTCCTCTATCTGGTCTTTATTACGGTTCATGATTGACATTATCACCTGCGGCTTCAGGCCTTCTTCAGCGAGGTTTCTCAGGCCCTGAAGGGCTGCCTCAAAGCATCCGCCCACACCCCTTATATATTCGTGGGTCTCGGCGTTTGCTCCATCAAGGCTTACCGATACATGAGGATCTTTGCATTTCTTTATCTCTCCGGCAAGCCCGGGTGTGCAAAGGGTGCCGTTTGTCTCGATGGTCAGGCGGAGTTCCTCTCCCCTGATATAATCTATTATCCTGTGGATGTCCGGATGGAGTAAGGGCTCTCCACCAGTCAGCTTTACGCCTGTAAGCCCTAATGCTTTGCCCTGCACTATTATGGAACGGAAGAGGTCAAAATCAAGAGAGGGGTAGGTCCTGCCCTCAGACTGGAATTTGGGAGATATCCAGCAATGCCGGCAGCAAAGGTTGCAGCCTTCTGTAAGATAGAAGTATATCTGGTGTAAAGGATAATCTTCACTGCTTTTTGCGTTTTTGTTGTTATCATTCATGCCGGCACTTTGCCCCCTGCTTCAAGGAATCTCTTCAGACATGCATCCGGGCTCGGGTGGTTATCATCTTTAAGTATTGTATATGCAAGGGCCGGACAACTGCCGGTGCAGTAAGGTATATAATCACACCCCTTGCAGAACTCAAATGTGCTTAAAGGGATATCTCTCCTCTCTCTCAACCTTATAAGTTCCGGATGGCGCTGCCATACCTCTGTTAAATCATCCCTGTTGATCCTCCCAAGCTCAATGTGGCTCATCTGGTCGCACGGCGTCATCACACCATCCGCCCGCACAGCCATTTTGCTCATTACTCCGCCACAGGCCCTCAAAAAACCACGATCCGGCATCTGTTCCCTGCCTTCTTTCCTTGCTTCTTCCATTATCTTCCAATGCCTCGCCATTTCCAGCGGGCCTGCTGTTGCCCCTATGCGGCCATTGTATTGGGCATTGAGCCTGAGAAGGCTCTCCATCGCTATCTGACTGTCATCCAGCGTAAGTTCCATCTCTTCCTGGTTCTGCCTGCAAAGTCCCATGGGACCTGCTGAATTGGTGGAAAACGACGGCAGCCCGATATCATCCAGCAAAAGCCTCGCTGTCTCTTCAAGGTCTCTTACATTATGCCTGTTTATGGTCACCCGCACTGTTACGGGTATGTGATGTCTCAGGAGAACGTTTATGCCTGCAACGGCCCTGTCAAAGTTTCCCTTGCCTCTTGACAGATCATGCGTCTGCGGGCTTCCCCCGTCAATCGACACCTGGATACTGTCACAGCGGCCTGTTGAGGCTATGTATGAAGCTATCTCATCCGTAATCAGTGTGCCGTTGCTTAACAGCTTGAACCTCATCCTGTTTTTTACTACGCCGGCAATCAGCTCCTTCAGATCCTCCCGAAAAAAAGGCTCTCCGCCTGCCATGGTAACATCCATGACAGCGCAACGCCCAAGTTCCTCAAAAAAACCGAGCCATTCAGCTGTCGGCAGATCTTTTTTGACATCGCCAGGACCTGTGAAGTGATAGCAGTACTTGCACCTGAGGTTGCATTCATTCGTTATGTCAATATTCACCGATTTCGGTGTTTTCATTAGTTTCATTTTATGCTTCGTACCCCGCATAGCCTTTTTCCACAAGCTCACCGAGGAATGTTGTTACATAATTCCCGGCATCATCCGGCATATCATCGCACGCCTGGCCCAGCTTACGGACAATATCAGCTGTAGTATTGTTGCCGTCAAGGCACTTCCATATAAACACGCTTACCGGGTTCAGGCCATAGGCATCGCTTGTGTCAGGGTCAAAGAGTATGGCCCAGTCGTCAAATTCCTCTCTCAGCACTATTGCCTGATTGGCTATCGGTTTACTTTCCTCTGTCTGCATATAACCTCCGGGTTTAAATTTGTTTCATCTATAAACATTCCGAATGGCGCCCTTATCTGCCAGTTTTCAGTCCCCGGCAATAGTCGTGCGATAAGCCACTTGCCCATTACAAGTTGAAGTTCGGTACCGTTGGGACGCTCAAAAGAAAAAATCCGTGTATATGACACAGGCAGCAATTCCCTGAATATCCCTGTATTTGAGATGAAACGATACAGGGGGTGGAGGATACCAAGCGCCTTTTTTACCGACATATTGTATCGCCGTATAAGAAAACCGTAAATCCTGCCCCTTAATCCGCCGTCTACAGGAAGCTCCCTGTGCTTTCTTTTAACTGATACCACACGTCCGGTTATATCAGCAGGGGTGAGTACCCATGGATCAACCGTGTTATTGTTGTCCCCCATTGTGCGCACACAATGCCTGTCAACCCTGATTACACGGTGAACTATATTGTGTTCCCTATCCTTTAGCCTGAACGTTATTACATCCCCGCAAAGTATCTTTTTACCCTTATACGGCTCCACTATCAAGCCGTCACCCGACTTGAATGTAGGGTTCATGCTTGGGCCTGTGTAATTATTTATTTTCCCCAGTTTGGTTTTCATGAGTTTATCACGTTTTCCATCTTCTCCCAGAACCTGCCTGTCAAGCTTATACGAAGTTTGTAGGTCGGGACAGTCTTTGCCATTTTACATGCGTTATCAAAGACCATGGTTGCCGCATTCCATTTCCTTTCTCTTTCGATTCTCCCCAGATACTTCTGATATGCCTCTGCGGCGGATTTGTTGATTAATACCGCGGCTTCAGCCTGGGTCTCTATACGGGTAACTTCATCGGCTTCAGACTGCTCAATAAAAAATATTGCACTAAGAGGCACTGAATGGGCCACATTCCATCTGCCTTCAGACCGTTTGCAGAGGTACTCGCTCCATGTGGGAAACGGATGCGCCCTGTATCCCTTTTCCTTATCAAATACTATAAGTGTCTCATCATCACAAAGCGCGGTCCAGTATTCCGAAA
>JBEKJD010000108.1:0-9453 GCA_050011415.1 Dissulfurispiraceae bacterium
TACCGTGAACTGCTGGAAACATAAATGACACGGGGACACGGCGACGCGGAGACACGGGGAAAAAGACTTGTTTCGGTTTGTAGTTTCCCCGCGTCCCCGTATCGCCGCGTCCCCGCGTCTTATTTTTTTTGTTGTTCCTCCTCCGCTTGACGCTATTACGGCCAGAAGCTTGAAATCCCGGAAATGCGCCGGAAATTCCATATGTTCATATAAAGTGCACCGAACCGCCGGTGCCGTACCTGTTCCTCCTCGCGCCTCCAGAAGAAAAGATCGCTTGCAGGATATAAATAGCCGAAATGATACGCCGTGAAATCTTTTCTCTTCCGGGCGATGAGGCTGACCGGGTACCTGTAAATCTTCTCCTGCATTTGTACCAGCGCCAGGGCGTTCATGCGCACTCGGGACGCCTGCTGAAGCAGCTTCTCTGTCTCCTGTGAAGCCGGAAGCCACCAGTGTCTTTTCCTCTGCGCCAGCAGTGCCCGAATAGTCAGAGACCGGTGTTGAGCTCTGAGAGCGGTGACTTTGAGCGCCCTCGTCAATTCGCGTGCGATCAACGGGATATCGGGAGACACCTGCATTCCCCCGGAATATATCCGCTCTGTTTCAAGTTCAAGCCCTTCTGCCACAGCGTTCATGTCACGGGCATACGCTTTCAGTTCTGATATGACAGCAGCCCCGTTACGCTCTGCTTCGGCATCAGACGCCTTATAAAGCAGCCACGCATTGGAAAAAGCGGGCCTGGGCTGAAAAGGTTTGTTAAAAGGCCAGGGAAGCTCGGCTGATGGGTCGAGGGCAGACATAAACCCGATCATATCCCTGTCTTTCAGATAATAGTTCTGGAGCGCCAGCGCTTTCTGAAACAAAAGGCGCATACGCGCATCCGGAAAAAGGTCTTCCAGCACGCTGAGAGGAGACGTTTTCTGCACAGAGCCATTTTCGATATGGGTCCAGGACCATCGGGCGATGCTCCAGTCCATGAGCCAGTAGCCCCATTCCCAACCTGAGCTGAAAGTGAGGTGATTGTCGACGCCGATTTTTTCGATGGTTTTCATATCGGACCATCGGGCATCAAGATATGGAAGGAGCAGCAGAGGCACGGAGTTGTCAAAGGCAACCCAGTAGGCTGATTCAGGCCAGTACCAGGTCTCACGATGTTTGCGTTCCTGTACCGCCAGTTCAAGCATGTGGTGAAAATTGATGTTGCCGTATGCCGGGGCGCTGGGTTCGTCTATTGAATAAAACATTACTGTATGTATCAGAATGCCCGTTTCCGGGTATCCGTTATTCCGGGTATTTTCTCCGGTGACATCAGACTGTGTCAGGCGCCAATGCTGCTTGTTGATAACATGCGTTGGTATCATTACTTTGGTTTTATATCTTTCAGTGACCTCTTTCAGAAGATACCGTTTCACTTCCGGCATCAGTTCGCCGAGGTCCGGCAAATATTCGCCCATGCTGAAATCGACAGTCACAAAGTCCCATTTCACCTGGAATATCCATGAAAGCGTACTGTCAATCTGGTTTGTATAGGACGTGAAAAAATTGAGGAGCCGGATGCTCTGAAAGGCCTCCTGCTGTATCGTAAAGAGTGAAAATTCAACACCCGCAGCAATACCGCGCTCATGCGCGTATGCTGCAAGTCCGGCCGCGTGCCTGATCCAGCGCGCGCGATCTATGTCCCGCAAAAGGTAAAACTGGAATGTATTTTGCCCGTTTCTTGCAAGCCAGTCTATGTATTCTCTCAGGTCCGCGGCAGCCCGGGGATAACCGGGATCATGCAGTTGCTCGGCAAGTTCGATTGGATGAAGTGTTTGTGTATGAAAGCCTCTTCTGTCAAAGCGCGGAAAGGCTTTCCATTCAAAGCTTACCGGCAGCGGCCATTGTTTATGAAAAGGGATAAACGTTCTTTTGGGATGGTAGAATTTAAAGCCGAGTTTCTCCTGGAGCAGTCCGTAGAGCCCGCAACTCACTCCCTTGAAAGATGGCGATCTTAGGGCCAGGACTAAGCGGCTGTCAGCAGGGTGGGAGGCCCACTGATATCCTTCCGTGTGTTTCCATGCCGGGTAGAGGGTCCCACCTGCAGAACGGGAGGGAGCGGACACAACTATATGAACGCGGGCCCCGGGATTGTTCAGAGAGACGGACGCATAAGGGAATCCTTTCTTCAAAAGATCGAGAACATCTTTTATGGTAATGCCTGTAATAGAATTATCGAGGAATACCTGCGCAGCATCGATACTGATAGAGCGCACCGGCGCAACCCTGTCGAAGGCGAACACATCAGATGAATTAATGGAAAGGATAAGAAAAGTCACGATACACGTGACAGCCGCCCTGTTAAAAGTCTTCACAAGTTGTCTTTTATCCTTTGGTACTTCAATTCATAAATACGGTTGCATTCGTGCGCCGCTGCATCAGCTCCAGCTTCGTTGCACTCCTTTGCCGTACTGTACAGTACGCCGCAGTCCTGCGCCTCGCTGGCGCTGCGCATCGACGCTCTCGGTGCGACACCGTATTTATGAACTGAAGAACGTAGTTTTTTTATTGTTTACTATAGGTAATGTTGTGATAAAAGGCAAGCTGGATACGGGGAAGAACTAAGTATTGTCAAAGGAGTTACAATATTGTATAATGGGTCGTGTTTTGCCGGGCACATTTGATGCGCGGTTTCAAAAAATTGTGGAGGTGAGTTAGGTATGAGGATGAAATCTATTATCGCTTTGTTGGTAGCCGTGGTGTTTACTATCGGTATGGTCGGCATGACCTTTGCTGCCGAAGTAAAGGGCACTGTTACAAAGGTCGAGGCAAAGGCCATCACTGTCAAGGATGCGGCAGGTAAAGAGACAAAAGTCGACGTAACCAACTCCGGTGACGTAAAAGTCGGTGATATGGTAACTGTTAAGGATGGCAAGGCCACTAAAGAAGCTGCAAAGAAGAAAAGCTCCAGCGGCGGCTATTAATAAATATTAACAGGGCTTATTAAGGTGTAGCGCGAAATAACTTGCGCGCTGTTTTTTTAGAAGGGTGGGAGTTCAAAGCTCCCGCCCTATTTTATTGATACTAAATACTGGGACAAAACCCGCATGCCATCCTGGAAAGATAATGTCTCTTTTATACTTGTCGGGCCGCGTGAACCGGCCAATATCGGCGCTTCTGCGCGGGCAATGAAAAATATGGGCTTCAAGACCCTTTGTCTTGTAAAACCTCCGAAGATTAACGACGAGGCCACGTCGCTGGCCCATAATTCCCTTGATGTCCTGCAAGGGGCAAAAAAATACGAGAGTCTTTCCGACTCGATTGAAGATCAGTCGTTTGTTGTAGCAGTGGCGCGGAGGACCGGCAAGAAGCGCGGCATGGTAATGCCTCTTGATCAGGGAGCGCAAAGAGTGTATGACATTGCCTCTGATAACAGGGTAGCGCTTCTCTTCGGCAGGGAGGACAGGGGGCTCTATAACGAAGAGGTCAACGAATGCGGCCTTCTCCTGACTATTCCGGCCCAAAAGGAACACCCTTCCCTAAACCTCTCCCACGCTGTAATGGTTGTGGCCTATGAGCTTTCAAGAGCGCCATACAGAAAAGAGCCTGTTCAGAACGCGCCGCAGATGCCTATGCTCATACAGGGCGAGGGCGGCTATGTTAACCACGGGGAGCTTGCCTCGCTTTATGAGCGGATCGCAAACATCATCGCGATGCTCGACTACATGCCGCGCGGCGACAGAAACATAGAGAAGCAGACTATTGATAACCTGAAGCACTTCATCGGCAGGGCCGGACTTACACACTGGGAACTGAAAATGCTGCACGGCTTTTGCTCGCAGATAGAAATTAAGTGCTTTAATTCCTAAAGTATGTTGTTCACGAAAAATAAAGATAATAACTGGAAAATAAAGTCGGTAACTAAAAAATAAAGCTGGTAACTCAAGAATAAAGTCTTTAACTGACACTCACGTAGACATAGTAAACATTTTTGTTGCAGTCCTTCTACCTTGGAATCATGTTCACCTTCTACATACGTTTCTATTGATTAAATCCGCGGATTACTGGTACATCACACTTTCAGGTAAGCGAAACTCAATCAAAGTTGCAACCGGAATAAGCTACCATCAGAAAGGAACTAATCATGTTAACTGTCTCCATTTCTTGTCAACCTCTTAGCAATTGGAGGTCTATCCCCAGCATGTACTTGCTGTCCTATACATCTCGCAAGTACATTCCTGCATTCTCCCTCTGTCAAACACATTATGCCCTGTTAATTCCCCTCACCGTGAATGAAAAGAGCATGCCAGCGGTCTTCCGGTGTAGGATATTTCTTGAGGATTGATTCCAATTCAATGGCAAAGTCTATAGAATTTGATTTTGCAACAATTGTTGGATTTAGGGTGAATTGGCTTTCAAATATGACCCGCCTATATGGTTTGAAGGCAATGCATATTAATCATGGATACCCGAATAATAGAATGCTCATCAACAGAAAAGATTTTTTCAATATGGGGATTTGGGAATGTTGTTGCAAAATCATATTTAATGTTGTAGCTTTTAAGTAGGTAAGTAATGGTTTTTTCCTTCTAACCTATTAAAAAGGGCTAATTCCTTTTAACTTACTACAGAGTTACCTTATTGTAGTAAGTTTTATGTACGGAGTGGAATGGATGGCCATTGCAATTATCATGGGCTGCGGTAATGTTGTGTTTATCATTGACGTCCCGAAACTGATAGATTTGTAGAACAAAAACGACAAAAGGAGGAGCTAATGTTAAAAAACATGAAGATAGGATTGAGGCTGGGACTGGGGTTCGGACTAATATTACTGCTGATGATTATCGTGGGGATGGGAGGCTACTGGGGTATAAATTCCGTTTCTCAAACGACTGTCACAATGCTGCACGGTGACGGGGCACTGGCACAATATTCCGCAAGGTTAAGAGCTAATATCCTTGGCATGAGGCGGTTTGAGAAAGACACGTTTATCAATATCGCTTCAAGTGAAAAAGTGGACAGTTACTTCAGGGAATGGCAGGACGAAAAGAAGAAAACTGAAGAGAGAATCGAGGATCTCGATAAGGCAGCTGTTCTTCAGAAGGATAAAGATTTGATCAAATTACTGAAAAGCGACCTCACCGCCTATGTTGGCGGATACACTAAAGTGTTAGGGATGATCCACGAGGGAAAGATCAAGACCACAGTCGAGGCCAACGTCGCAATCAGCGAGTATAAAACCGAAATCCACAGGATGGAGTCGGCCGCAGTAGGGTTTGCCCAGGAATGCAACAAAAGGATGCTTGGGGCTGAGGATGTTGTACTCAACATCACCAAACAAGCTGTAAGAATCATGCTTATTTTTGCGATTGTCGCAATACTTATCGGCATCGCGGCCGCCTTGCTTATTACCAGGGGAATCGTCAAACCCCTCAATGAGGGAGTTGAAGTCGCTAATACGCTCGCCGACGGAGATCTTAGGATAAATATAGAAGTCAAAAGCAGGGATGAGACAGGACAACTGCTGGCTGCGATGAAGAATATGGTTGATAAGCTTAAAAGCATAGTGGCTGATGTAAAATCATCTGCGGATAATGTTGCATCAGGCAGTCAGGAGTTAAGCTCTGGAGCTCAGCAGATTTCCCAGGGAGCTACCGAGCAAGCCGCTTCCATAGAAGAGACCTCCTCATCAATGGAAGAGATGACATCAAACATTAAGCAGAACTCTGATAACTCACAGCAGACCGAAAAGATAGCGCAGAAGTCGGCGAATGATGCAAAAGAAGGAGGAAAGGCAGTTGCGGAGACAGTAGTCGCCATGAAAGAAATAGCGAGCAAAATAAATATAATTGAAGAGATTGCGCGCCAGACCAACCTTCTGGCATTGAACGCTGCGATAGAGGCGGCCAGGGCTGGAGAACACGGCAAGGGTTTTGCTGTAGTAGCCTCGGAAGTAAGGAAGCTTGCGGAACGCAGCCAGACAGCTGCGGGGGAGATAAGCCAGTTGTCATCAAGCAGTGTGCAGATAGCGGAAAAGGCCGGAGAGATGCTTAGCAAGCTGGTGCCTGACATACAGAAAACAGCTGAACTTGTTCAGGAGATAAGTGCAGGGAGCAGAGAACAGGAAACAGGTGCAGGGCAGATAAACCAGGCCATACGGCAATTGGACCAGGTGATACAGCAGAATGCAGGCGCGGCTGAGGAGCTGGCGTCAACATCAGAGGAACTGGCGTCTCAGGCGGATTTGTTGCAGACTTCCATTTCATTCTTCAAGACAGACGAAACAGGTTCTGCAGGGAGAATAACAAGGCAGACCAAGAGGCCTGAACACAAGGTCAACGTAGCACACATAGTACGCGAAACCAAAAAGGTCATGACAATAGCCGGGAGATCAGAGGCAAGGCGCGGTATCGCAATGGATATGGGTGAGGGCAAGGTAGATGAAGGAGACCAGGAATTTGAGAAATACTAAAGGAGGCGGTTATGAGTGTTGCAGGAATTGCTGAATCGACTCAGTACCTCACTTTCAAGCTTGAAGATGAGGTTTTCGCGTTAGATATATCAGAGGTGCGGGAGGTTCTTGATTTTACAACAGTGACGAAGGTTCCGATGACCCCTGAGTTTATGAGAGGTGTAATAAATTTGAGAGGCAATGTGGTGCCGGTAGTGGACATAAGGCTCAAATTCGGCATGTCAAAAACCGAAAAAACGGTGAACACATGCATAATCATTATAGAGATTTCTATAGAGGGGGAGACAGCCGTGCTTGGAGCGCTGGCCGATTCTGTGCAGGAAGTCATAGACCTTGAGCCTGAGCAGATAGAGCCTGCTCCGAGGATAGGTACGAGATTGAGTACAGAGTTTATCAAGGGCATGGGCAAGAGGAACGACCAGTTTGTAATTTTACTGGACATAGACAAGATATTCTCGGCGGAAGAGATATCTATGGTGATGGACTCAGCGGAATAACCTGCCGAGTTCTCCATACAGCCCGAGTGTCCTATTACCGTGAGGTGTGGGAGGTATTTCATGTGCCTTTAACGCACTCGGGCTCCTAACTTTTTTAGCAGGCGCACATCTCGTTTCATAGTTATGCTCATCACGGCTTGTTTCAGGAGGAAGAACATCAGAAGGAAGTTTTAACAGATTTCAGCGGTAATCGATAAAATCAGCTGCTTCTCATTGTTAGTTCGCGATCTCCGGAGGCAACGTTATTTAAAGAAATAATTGGCGGCCCTGGCGCATGCCTCATAGATCTTAGGCACTGCAAACCCGCTTTTCTTCAGCCTGGATTCCCTGATGGCCACCACCGCCTGGGTTGAGGTCACTATAGGCATATGTCCGGCGCTCCGGCGTTTCTCAAGTATGTCCACCGCCATGTCAGCCGCTGTTTCGCCCTGTTCCAGCGGAGATGTGCCAATGGCAAGCATCCCTCCATCCTCGGCGAAGAAAGCGTTCAAACCGATAACAGGGATCCTGGAAAGAGACAGCGTCGTATCGATCATTTCTTTTGGGGGAACAAGCTCCTTTTCCCCTCTAACGCGATATATTCTTCGGTAGTTCGAGGTCAGGATATAATCCGCTGACCGAGAAGCCTGCCGCACCGCAGCCTTCCACTCATCCAGAGTATCCACCAGCTTAGTGCCTATCAGCCTTACCGGGTCCCAGCGGAAAGATTTAATCCATTTCTCGTCGCCCACCATTGTCTCGGAAGTGTCGCCTATGAAAAAAGACCTCACCAGGCCGCGCTTCCCATTCTTAGCCGAAAAGGTCAGCAGGCCCTCTTTAACGGCTTCCAGCGGAAGCCGCTCAAGTATGCCTGTAACGTTATCGGCCTTTTGATAGCCGTAAGTCTCAGGCTCTTCATTTACGCCGCCAAAGACGATGCTTATCCCTGGTTTGTTTATATAATATTTGGCGACGTACTCCTGCGCGTCGTCGTCCATGGCTATGATGACATCGGGCTGCCAGTCGTCTATCATGCGGCGTGCAACTAAGCCCGCGCTCTTCTTGTGTTCGGTCTCGGGGTGGCGCTTGGTGTCGAGATAATACCAGCGCACAAAGTACCGGTTTCCCCTGGATTTGAGAACGCGCCTAAGGCCTGCATTGATGTCTCTCACCCATGCATACCCCTCGTCATAGCTGTGCAGAATGAGCAGCCTGGGCTTGTGCACATTATGATAGATAATCGCCGCTACAAGAATGACGATAAAAACAGCTGCCCCGGCAAACCGCCCGTTTTTTTTCACAGGAACCCCAGGAACTTCCAGTAGGGGATCGAGGCGAAAAGTGCGGCGACTTTGACGACATTCATCAAAAGGTTAAACTTGAGGAACGTTTTTTCATCGTACAGGCCCCTGTTACGGTTTTGCTCCTGCAACTGCAGATAATAAGAGCACTGATACGGGAAAAACCACATCTCTCCAAGGACGAGGATAATAAAGCCGACCACCCAGGGGTTGATCCCTTTAATTTCGGCAAGAGGCATGAAAAGGGTCACCAATATGACAATGGCTGCGCTTATGGGGACCGCGAGCCGGAGCACAAAGACGATGACGCACATCAGGACTATGAACAGTGAAAAATCGCCGATCAGGTACTGGTCTATCCCCAGGCCCGTGAGGTTGCCGGAAACCCATTTATCCAGGCCGAGGTAATTGAATACATTGATAACTCCTACCATCTCAGCCAGATACATCAAAAAAGGCCAGTCTATCTTTTCCCGGAACTCTTTCTTGCTTAACGAACCCAGGAGCAGAAGTCCGCAGAGTATGGTCAGCCCCAGCCAGGACGGCTGTATTTTATGCAGAGAGACGGTTACAATGCCCGCCACAAAGATAAAAATCGCAACAACAACCCCCCATTCGTCCGAGCTCACTTTCCCAAGCAACGACAACTGGGCACTTATGGTGTCCTTTGAAAGCCTCGACTTATCATTGTTACCGAGGATAAGAGCTGCGGCAGCAAGATAAAGGACAAACATTGCAAGGCCCGTGACTGCACCCGCATGGAGCCAGCCTATCCACTGCATCTGATACTGCAACTGAGGGGGCAGAAGACCGAGTATAACGAAATTGACCGACTTGCTGCTCAAGAATACGGCAGACATCAGTGTAGCCCCGATGAACGCCGAAACCGCGAGTCTCGTGGCGGCGGCGCCCCCCGGCTTTAAACCCAGAATATCCACCATGTCCGCTGCAAAGGGGCCGGCCAGTGTCACCCTGCCATTTGCCGAAGGAATCATCGGGGTCAGCATGATGCCGCTCGCCAGCAAGCCAAGGTTGTGCCAGAACTGAGTATCGGGAAGGCGCTTAAGGAGCAGAAGCAGCACTCTGTAACTCAGGCCTGACGACAGCAGGACCGTCCCTAACCCGAGGAAACTCATGGCCATGAAAAAGCCGTCTGAGGCGAACCCGGAAAGGATGACATTCGGGGGAGCCAGGCCCATGGCCAAAGGCACGAGCAGTCCAAACAGGC
>JBEKJD010000109.1:0-9443 GCA_050011415.1 Dissulfurispiraceae bacterium
GCATTATGCCCGGGTCCGCGTCAGAAAAGCTGAAAAAATATTTGGCGAAATTATATATAGGACTCGCTTCCGCAGAGCGTGAAGAACGTGTAAAAATATGTCGTTGGTTGCTGGACTATTTGCTTGCCAAGAAGGAGGCCGACCATGGAAAATAATACCGCATTATCCAGGATGCAGAAAAATTTAAAGGAGCGCAATTATTACGATGCAGTCGAG
The DNA here is from genome assembly GCA_050011415.1 of Dissulfurispiraceae bacterium. Lineage (GTDB taxonomy): Bacteria > Nitrospirota > Thermodesulfovibrionia > Thermodesulfovibrionales > Dissulfurispiraceae > JADFXI01. The sequence continues at coordinate 217 of JBEKJD010000109.1, forward strand.
CGGGCAGTTGAAGTTTTTGACGCGGCTGAGGCAGTGATCCGCCGGCGCGTTATGGGCATTGAAAAGCAGATGGACTTTTCGGTTGTCGTTGTAAGCATATTATTCTTTTTTGCCCTTAAAATTGTGATCCCGCACCTGCCGGCATCGCTTCATAACCACGCAATGAACTGGCTGTATATCTCTTTTTTTGTTTATTTGATCTCATTTCCTTTTCTGAAATATTGGATACCTAAATGGATACCTATAAGTTATTTGTTTAGGAAGGAGTATTTTATTCACCGGGTAATGGACCTGTTTCATATGCCAATCGATAAGCCTATCCTCGTTGATACTCCCGTCCGCTTTCCTCTTTTTTTACGCTGGGGAAAGGTTAGGCTTCAAAACGCTGCAATAGCGCGGATGTTTGCACCGCTTGTATGGATTTTTAGAGCTAATGATCCATTCAGGGAGGTTCAAAGATATGAAAAACAAACTGCTCAGTAGCGGCCTATTTTGTATTTTATTTCTGTTAGTATCGGCGCCAGCCTGGGCGTACAATGGCGAGTATTACACTTACGGCGGCTTTCATGAAATAGCCGATACTTTCCAGAGTGTTGCGCTCGTTTTTTCCGACTCAAAATACAACACTATAATCGGCTTAATGCTTGTAATCGGTATCACGGGCGGGATCGCACGGGCTATCATAAGTGGTCCGGGCCTGGGTAAAATTTTCATGCCTCTTATCATAGGGATTGCGATACATCAGGGCTTTATCATCCCCAAGGGCAATCTTGCAATATACGACCCCGTGCGCAATGAAAGCACGATACAAGGCAATTTGCCGGACGGTATAGTAATATTAGCCTCGGCGTTCAATGTTATTGAGCGTGCTATCGTGGATATAATTGCAACATCGGGACCGCTTGATTATAACAGCCAGGCCGGAGGGATCGCTTTTGATATTATGCAGTCGCTTCCCGCCAATCTTGTTGTCAACGACCAGTATATTAATGGTTCGTTTGCACGCTACATCCAGGATTGCGTTGTTCCTGAGATGGCTTCTCCCACCTATACCCCGCCGATAACACCAAATAATTTACGCAGTAACGACAATTTTATGACCCTTTTTGTTGCAGCGGCAAACCCGGCGATGTATACAGTGTTTTATCAAGATAAAGACGGGAATTGTGTGAACGCTACAAGTCCTTTCCCAGCCTTTGCACAAACCTACAGGGGCGGGTGTGCCGAACAATGCGCCCAGGCGTATAATGATATCAATGCCGCGATTGCGGACCCTAACGCTTTTTCCAACGGGATAAACCAGATGTGCGCGGAGAATGGATTTGATATCACCAACGTCCAGGAGTTGCAGGCTTGCCAAGACATCCTCACAACCGGAATTAACCTGCTACTCAACAATGCGAGTTACACTATACAGAATATTGCAACGCAAAATGCAGTATCCCAAGCCTTAAATACCGCCATGTCGCAGCTTTCCCCCCAGGCGAGCATGGGATTATTAGCGACGCGATCCGCAGGGGCAAGCATGACGGCTGTCGGAATCGAGGCGAACAGGTGGATACCAACGCTCAGGGCTGTAACCACTGCCACGATGATAGGTCTTATCCCTTTTTTGGTAATTCTTTTGGTCACGCCATTTAGCGGCGCGGTATTTAAGTTGGTTACAGGATTTTTCTTTTTGACGACGACTTGGGGTGTTGTTGATGTAGTGATACACAATCAGGCGATCAGCGCAGGGTTAAGAGCTATGGCCGAGATCACGCAATATAAATTAGGCTGGTACGCAATGACTAATTACAGCTTGGAGGCGCAGAAAGCGGCGGGACTCTACGGGCAGTTGAGGCTTGAGGGGTTTCTGTTCAGCACCTTTATTGCCGGGGCTTTCGGCTTTTCATCTATGTCTGCATTTTCGCATTTTGTCATGGGTATGCAGGGGGCAGTCGCTCAGGGAGCGACAGGCGCGGCACAAACGACAATGACACCGGCAGGACGCGGGCAGTTTGAGAAGGCAAACTTGGAAGGTGCCGCAAGCAATGAAGCTCTCTCGCAGGCGGGCGGTGCAGAGATGTTCCGCAAGGCGGCGGGAGTACATATAAAAAGGCAAATGACAGCGGACCCGTATTTTGACCAGCAGGCGATTGAGAGGGCGCAGGATAATGTCGCCAGTGGCTTAACAGCGCAGAAGTCAGGGAAGGCGCTATCTGATGCAGACAGGATGCAGCCGGGAAGTATAGAAGGCGCGACGGATCGCTTACACGCGCTGCAAAAAGCTGGGATATTAGGACCGGCAGCAGGGCTTGAGCAGCTTGCACAGTTTGAAGGACACAGCGGCCAGGGCGGGGATGAAAAAGGGCAGCATGGGTACACAGTGGACGGCAGCGGCAATGTTGTAATGTCTACCACGGCCAGCGGCGAGACAAGGAAAACCGCAGGGGCAGAGCTTACCTATCAGAATGATTCAGATAGGGTTGTATCAGGCAACCTCGCTAATTTCACGCCTTCCCTCGATAACATGCACAAAGATGCGAGGAGAGACGGTTTCAGCACTCGTATTGCTGCTAACAAGACATTCCAGGACATGATACAGCATGGATCCTCGCACCATCAAAAATACGGCAAATACGGAGAGACGGCGGATATGCTCTCTAATAGTGTCAATCAGAACATGACCAGCACTATAGCCAACGACCGCAGCTTGCAGACCAGGCTGCAGTCGAGTACCGATAAAACGTCGCATGTAGAAGTAGGGATACCGCGAGTCATTACATCGGTTTCCGGCAGCGGCGGCGGGTACTCTGTACAATGGAAAGATTCAAGCGGTAAAGACTTTACGTCAACGTTGCGAGGATCCGATGCAGAGGCGTTTTCGACCGCGTATAATCACGCAATCAGCAATACATTTAAGACTGCCTCAGCGGATGAAAAAACCAGCCAGGACGTTCACAATCTCATGTCGAATAATGGATTAAGCAACGAGAGCGCAGAGCTGCATAGCATAGATAGCGAGCAGGCCTTGAGCGAGAGCCAGCGTATTAATCTCACCGGTGCTTTTGTCGAGCATGAAGCGCAGAAGCCTGAATTTGCAGCCATTGCGAATATTAAAGATCGCAACCAGGCTGCAGCTGATTACATCAATTATGCAGCAGTCCATGATCCTCAATCAATCAACAAGGATTTTGGCGCATTTGTGCAGAAGTACGACACCTTGAAACCCGCAGACACTGCAGGAGTACAGGCTAAAGCGGAAAAAGATATCTCTAAAGTACAGGAGCAACAAACTGCAGCAGCTCCGACGCTGGACCACGCCGAAAAAGAAGCCGATAAAGCGGACCTGCAATCACACCAACAGGCGGCACCGGCCACACTCGTAAAGCCGGACGCCGCGGGGCATGAAGCTAAGCGCGACTCCCAGGAGGCGCAAATAACTGCAGGCAAAGATGAAATAGTCAAAGACGGCGACAAAGTGCCTGTCATAAGCGCAATAGGCAATGCGTGGAACGCAAAAAAGGAAGCGCTGAAAGGCGAGCCCGCTACACAGGGGCAGGCTGCTCCTAAGCCCGAGCCGTCTTTCCGGGCAGGCATGAATGCAGGAAATCAGAATACTGTAAAGCACGTTGAAACGCCGGATATCCCGCAGCAGACCGTAGCCGCAAAGCCGGAGCAGCACGCTCAAACAGAGAAACGCGGCGGTGCACCTGCAAAAGAACCGGTGCCCCATGGCAGCAATGATCAGTGAACTACAAGCGCCGAAGCAAAGGACAGGAAGGGTACCAAGACCGTGAAAAAAGTGTATGACGGTCCTAGTGATCTGTCGCAGAATCAGAAAAGAAAGGGGAACTGAAACCCGTGCTATAATACCCGCAGTTCTTTGACAACGGGAATCAAAGGATTGCGGGTCCTATAAAAGGAGAAACGAAATATGGGACAACGCAAGAATGATGGATTGTTTTTACGGGGTAGTATTTACTGGATCAGCTTTACTGACGCCGGTATACATTACCGCCGCAGCACAGGGACTGCTAATAAAGAGATCGCACAGAAGATATATAATATCCTCAAAGGCAAAATCGCCCTGGGTAACTGGCATCCGGAAACTCTCAAAACACAAGAGGACGATCCGGAATATACGTTCGCAGAACTGGCCGTAAAATATTCGGAGTACGCGACTGGCCGCTTAAGATCTTGGGACCGGCATCTCAGTTATCTTGTGGATCAGCTTAAGCGGGAGTTCGTCGGTTATATGCTTACTGATTTCAGTACGCACGAAGTCGAGAAATACCAGACGAAACTCATTAACAAAAAACTTTCCGTGTGTACTATAAACAGGCATATAGCGGTATTAAAGATTTTGTTCGCGCGGGCCGTAGCGTGGAAAATGTGTTCACGTGAAGATCAGCAACAAGTCCGGGCGGTGAAGCCGCTTAAAGGTGTTAATAAACGCCTTCGTTTCCTCTCCAAAGAGGAGAGCCAGAATCTTATTGGCGTATGTGATCCGCACTTGAAGCCTATAGTAGTCACTGCGCTTAATACCGGTATGCGCAAGGGTGAAATTCTTTCTCTTAAATGGGAGGAGAATGTAGACCTTAAGCACGGCTTTATTCTCCTTAAGGCTGATGAAACTAAGAATGGAGAGAAAAGGGAGATACCCATAAACGATACGTTAAGGGCTGTTTTGCAGGGCATCATGCGGCGGCTTGATGTCCCCTATGTCTTTCACGATCCACTCACCGGACAACCTTATCGAGATGTGAAGAGGAGCTTTAAAACGGCTTTAAAGAATGTAGAGGTTGAAAAATGCACCAAATGCGATTATCAGAAAGCAAGGGACATGATACAGAAAAGCATGGAGCATTGCCCTCTATGCAATTCTGAAATACTGGTACAGAAGGGCATTGCAGATTTTCATTTTCATGATTTAAGACATACTTTCGCAAGTCAGCTTGTCATGGCGGGCGTTGACCTAACAACAGTAAAGGAACTGTTGGGGCATAAGGACATCAAGATGACTCTCAGATATGCTCACCTGGCAGCTGCACACAAGGTGGAAGCTTTGAAAAAACTGGAGGGCTCTTTTGTCGCGGAAAACCAGCTTTCGCGCGCCGCAAACCTTTAATTTAGCACAAATTTAGCACAGTGGAGTGAAAACAGTTTGACAGGTAATGTAAAAAAAGTTTACATTATAAGACGTTGGGGCTGTAGCTCAGTTGGGAGAGCGCTTGAATGGCATTCAAGAGGTCGACGGTTCGATCCCGTTCAGCTCCACTTTGAATTAACCTTGAACTTCGGCTGATTCCGAAGCTTTCTTTTTCGCTTTCAGCTCCATGAGCATCTTTTCAACAGCCGGTTTGATTTCGGGCAACTTCTCTTTTGCAACCAGCCATACGATTTTATAGTCTATGCCGAAATAGAAGTGAGCTATCTTATCCCTTATCTTTGCCATGAATTTCCAGGGCAGGTCCTCATAATCATCCCTGATAGCTTTCGGAATGTTCTTTGTTGCCTCGCCGATGACCTGAATCTGCCAGACAACAGCGCTCCTGGTTTTATCGTCCTTTATGAAATCTTTGAAGGTGTAAGTTCCAATGAACTTATCAATAGCTTTTATTGCATCGAGGATATCTTTGACAAAAAGCGTATAATCTCGGGTCATACGTAAACGGCTTCCTCGAGTATCCGTTTTTTGAGCTCTGGGCGGATAGCCCCTTTTCTCACAAGATCAACCTTTCGGTGGAGGAGCTTTTTCAGGTAATCCTCGAGTTCCATATATTTGAAGACATCAAGGCTTCCGGAGAAACTGACAAGGATATCGACATCGCTTTTTTCTTTCTGTTCACCGCGAACAAAGGAGCCGAAGATGCCGATCTCGCTGACCCGGTATTTCCGGACAACTTCAGCCTTGTGCTCTTTCAGGATTGCCTTAATTTCTTCGACACTTTTGACCGCCTGTTTCATGTTCCTATTGTATCAGTTTTATCTGAGTTTGTTGAGAAGTTTCTATCTGACGGATAGGGGCGTGGACTTTGTGTTTTGCGCATTATCTGGGCAAATAGAAATAAAGGGGATGCCCAATTTAACACACCGTCAAGGTTCGAAGGCTGAACCCAATCGGTTCATTGTTTTTTTAAAAGAAGCTTTCTCTTCCCTTCAGGGAGCCTTTTCGAGCCTTCTCTAAGGGTGAGGCCCGATCCCCTGTCTTTAACTTTCATGAGGAAATCGAATACCGCACCAGGCTCTGCCTTGGACATTTCTCTCAGCGCCCAGCCTATCGCTTTTCTTATAAAGAATTCTTTTTCCTCTATCATCCTTTCTGCGAAGCTGAAGAAAAGCTTTCTGTCGCCTTTGCCCTCCCTGAAAAGAAGTAACTGGGATATTAAGGCGGCCCTGCGCATCCAGAAATTATCAGATTTGCTCCACCTTTTCAGGTATTCATACGTCCTCCGGTCTTTTCTCAGGACTGCATCGACCAGGTGGTTTGTAATTCCGTCTACGTGGTCCCAGCCGGCAGACGCTGATAGCATACGTTCGAGCATGGACATGGATTCATAATCGAGATACTCGCTATACTGTTCGAGTAGTTTTATGGCAAGGGTCTTTTCCTGATGGTATTCGGAATCCCAGAGCCTTTTTCCGAGCTCAAAAACAAATCTTTTATCCACGTCCCTGTTCGTTCTTTTAAAGTCTTTTGCCATCTTAGTTATGAAAGGCACGGTTACGCCGAAGAACTTATAGGGGCTTTTCAGGTAAGACTTTTCCTTTGCTGCTCTTTCAGGATTTGAGTTCTCCTTCAGCCTTTTTCTGAATATGGCAAGATGCTTATTAATATTTGCCGACGTGTCCATAACAATATTATGCCTGTTTTTTGGGGAAGTTGCTTTATCTTGAATGCAGTATTCATATATACTATGAAAAACTTACACATTATTTCATTCCGGGAGGTATGCCGCTGTCATGGGTAATGTTTTGATTGATAACCTGAAACCGGGGATGACGCTTAACACTGATGTTATAGACAGCGCAGGCCGCCTCCTGATTCGCGGCGGAACAGTAATGACTAAGGATAGCATCAGGATGTTAAAGACCAGGGAGATTGCAGAGGTCGATATCCAGGGGATTGAGGAGGAAAAGGCCGAAACTGATGCCCCTGTTCAGCCGGAGCACCCTACTGTCATTGAGCCGCCAAAAAACTCCGTATGTAATGCAGCCCCCAAAGTTGCTGCAGTAGAAACGAAGGTATTGTCAGACGAAGACGAAAAAAAAATTGCAATAATGCGGTCACTGCCTTTTTTCAAACCATTCACCGAGCAGGAACTGTTTATTATTCTGGAAACATGCAGGTGGCTCAGGTCCAACCCCGGAGATATTGTGGTGAAAGAAGGAAATACTGAACATTCCTTTTACATTATCCTGAAAGGAAGCGTCCGCATCCAGAAGAGAGTCGGCATGACCAGTATGAAAAAACCAATAAATTATTTGAAGAAAGGACAGTGTTTCGGAGAAATGTCAGTGCTGACGGGGCAACCGAGGAGCGCCGATGCTGTTGCTGAAGAGGAAACATACTTGCTGAAAATTGATGCCGATACCCTGAATAAAGAGACCGATTCTTTTGAATTCAGGTCTATGCAGTTTAAATTCTACAAGATATTCTGCCAAATCCTCTCGCATAGGCTCGACATGGCCAGCTCTCAGCTTGTTAAACCCTCGTGAAGAGGCCTGCCCCGTTAAGTACCCTTTTCCATCAGTGCGTCCACTATTGATAGGCCGTATAACTGCGGCTCCCGGCCATACAGACTGTAGCACGGGATTTATCATATGGGGTTAAACTCCCGGCTTGACATCCAGGAGAGATGGTAATAAAATTAAGCATAAAATTACCTGAACATCAGGGGCAAAATGCAGGTCCATGGGCAAGCCAATGCAGCCGCAGCTTCCGCCGGTTTTTCAAAGCCGAATGCAGTTCCCGCAACAACCAACGTGAACAAGCCGGAACAGGCTCAGCCGCAAGACCGGGTCACTATATCTCCGGCGGCCAAGGAAATGAGCACAAATGTCAGTCAAATCAGCAATATGGAGGCTGCTACTGCAACAGACATTCAGAATGCCGAAAAAGCTATCTCTTCGGGAAGCTATTCGGTGCTTTGGACCTCTGGGGGAAGGGTAGTTGTGGTGATAGTTGATACGTAATTTCAGATGATCGATACGTTTACCGGCGCCGGAGGTCCGGCAGAAATGCGGTAAAAATCCCGAGTAGCGGCAGATACGAGCATACATGATAAACGAATTCGATACCATATTGATCAGCGAGTTTGCCGAGTACTGCGGCGCCTATGCCTGCCATGCCGAAGGCAAGGCCGAAAAAGAGACCTGAGACTGTACCAACCTTGCCCGGAATAAGTTCCTGCGCAAACACGAGGATGGCCGAGAAGGCAGAAGCAAGGATGAACCCGATAATAAAAGAGAGGATGCCGGTCCAAAACAGATTTGCATAGGGCAGGGCCAAAGCGAACGGCGCAGCGCCCAGGATCGACATCCAGATCACGCGCTTTCTGCCTATGCGGTCGCCAATGGGTCCGCCAAGAAGAGTGCCTATTGCAACAGCAAACAAGAACGCGAAAAGATGCACCTGCGCAGATTGCACAGACAAGTGGAAGCGGCGCATCAGATAAAAAATATAATAGCTGCTCAGGCTGGCCAGATAAAAAAACTTGGAGAATATCAGGACCAGCAGAATCAGCATGGACAGAAAAACGGTTCGCGCAGGCAAAACCGGGTGCAACCCTTTATTGGCTGTGACCCTCTGTGCAGTATGCGCCTGGCGACGCCTGTACCACCCGCCCACCTTCCAGAGAACTGCGATAGCGAGCAGAGCGGCTAATGAGAACCAGGCAACGCTGCCCTGACCGTAAGGGATAACAATCCACGCTGCCATCAGGGGACCCATCGAGGTGCCCATATTGCCGCCGACCTGGAAGATCGACTGCGCCAGCCCGTGCCGTCCCCCTGATGCCATACGGGCCACGCGTGAGGACTCCGGGTGAAAGATCGACGAGCCTGTTCCCACGAGCGCGGCGGCAAAGAGAAGCATGCCATAGTTCGGTGCTGTCCCCAGTACCAGAAGGCCGACAAGTGTGCAACCCATTCCGAAGGCCAATGAGTATGGTTTCGGATGGTGGTCGGTGTATAGCCCGACCATTGGCTGGAGCAGAGAAGCGGTAAGCTGGTAGCTAAGC
>JBEKJD010000110.1:0-10158 GCA_050011415.1 Dissulfurispiraceae bacterium
TGCCTTGATCAACTGACCGAACGGCATGAGGATATTGGCGTAGTAGTCTATAACCGCGTCGTCAAGTTCGGACATGGATTGACAGGTTATGAACTCATCATCGAACCTCACTGCAGAGGCGATATGCTGGCCGAAACCATCCTGGCTTATCAGTATCTTTTCCTCTTTTATATAGGTCATCATGGAGTCGGGCCAGTGCAGCATGGGGGTTTCCAGAAAAAAAAGTGTTCTTTTCCCTATCTTGAGGGTATCGCCGGTCTTTACTGTCTTTATAGTCCACCTGGATAAATCATAAAATCTTCCAAGTCCCTTCTTGCCCTTTTCAGTTATATAGATGGTCGCATTGGGAGTCAGGGCCATTATGGCTCCGAGGCTGGTTACATGGTCATTTTCTATATGGTTTACAATGACGTTCTTTATTCTGGATGGATCGACAACGCTCTGTATGTTCTTGATGGTTGTGTCCGCGAAGTCGTACTTAACGGTATCGAGGAGGGTTATGTCTTCATCCATAATCAGATAATTGTTATATGTAGTCCCGCGGGGCGTCATATAACCGTGGAAATCACGGATCGCCCAGTCAATTGCTCCTACCCAATAAATGCCGTTTTTGATTTCGACAGCCTTCATTACCGTATCCACCTCTTTTTCTTCATATTATACTGGTTCCGGATTTCTTTGCACAGAAGATCTCTGCCAAATTATGGCTGTTAGGGCGAACCGCCTATCCCGATTTCCCTGCCTACCTCAATAAACAATTTTTTGTCGTGCTTCAGTATATTCATGCACATCCCGGATGCGGGGCTTGCACAGGCATTTGAGAATTCGTCGAGGGTCTTGTATTTTGCTTTTATCTGTTCCCTGTTTACGACAACGTTACCGTTCAAAACCGTCTTTCCGTCATGACAAGCCGCACAGTGCCTATCCCACAAGCTTATATGCTCGGGTTTCTCACTTCAGAAGAATTTCAGGCCCTCCAAAAGGACCTCGCGCGTGATAACGTATTTGGGGCCTTTTAAAGCTCCTTTTAATGGGATTGGATAACAGTTGCCAATCCCATCCTGCAGACTCTCCAGCGGCCATCGCTCACTGCACGATTTGCATTTTATGAATCCGTCCTCAAAACGAAACCCTGCTTTCTTGGAATAGCATTCTCTGCATGCATTGAAATATGCCTGAATCCCGCCATTAACTTTTACAAGGAAAAAACTGATCTTTTTGTTTTCAATAGACAAAGAATAAAACCGGGGCTGTTTTGGCATGAGCGTGCTCACATCTATTTCAGATGTGTAACCATTAAACGGCGCCTGGATGTACGACGGCTCCCTGGCACATGAGATCAGAATACACATCATGCATGAAATAGCTGATAAAAGTCTCATATGCAATTTTAATATTTTCGGCCGGTAATATTCTATAAAGAATAAAATTATTGAAGGAGAGTTAGTTATGAGAATTTTAAATGACTGGGGTCCCCGAAAAGTCGAAGACTTTTTGGGATGCAGCGGAAGCGTTCAATTAATGGGGGGCCTCATGTTAATTCTGGCGCTGATAGGCGCAGGGTATCTTTATATCAGCTATAAGGAGAAAAAGGTAACGAGTGATATGCCAAAGATCCTGGCAGCTTATGAAGGGATGTTGGATGATTACATAAAAGACCCGGAAGACAGGGCGAAACTTAAGCAGGCGTTCGGAATAATAGCCGACATTATTTATAAATACAATCCAACCGGCATAAATTTAAAAACGATAACGGAAATAGAAAGGCAAAAAATGCTGCTGGAAAGCAGCCGGAACAGCGGAGGGGAATGAGTGGAAATATGAAATCGTCTACCGCAGTGACGGGTCAATTGCTCTCTTATTCCGTACCCTCAAAACACTTGACAATACATCTATCATAAGATCAAGCTCCTCTGAGTCCAGTTCGCTCAGTGTGCGAAATATGTCATTCATGCCTTTGTGCATGATGAGCGTCTGAAACTCTCTCGGCATATAATCCGCGAGGGTCAAATATTCTTCAATCGTCTGATCCAAGGCTCTTGTGAGTTCAACAACAGTTTTTCGAGGCAGAAGCCGCATGCCGCGAAGACTTTCATCGACGATATCTCTTGAAGTTGTTTTCAGGGAATTGAAGAAGGCATCCAGGTCCTCAACATTTCCCAAATCTTTTTTTAATCGCTCAATAAATACAAGCGGCATCCCGTCCTCCGACTGATAACTGGACCGTTTTTTCTCATCCATTAAGAAATGTGTTGCTACTTCGGGGCTTACAGTTGCCTGTGCCCTTTCAAGAAGCAGTTTTCGTTCAAGTGAGATTCTTTCTTCTTCTGTTTTTGCATATACACCGGCAATTTTTTTTATCATCTTTTCCGTGGCAATTCTGCGTGTTATGTCGGGGGAACGCTCAACATTAGAAATGTATTCAGGCGTATACCCTATAGCATCCGCAAATTCCTTCTGGGTTTGCCCGGCATTGAGTCTGATTTCCTTAATCGAATCCCACAGAGCCATTTCTAAATGATAAACAATGCAGATAGGAAAAAACAATTGGTTGATAGCAAGGAGATTATCAGTAAAATTCAATATGTTGAAAGAGGTCGAGATTGTCAGCGCCGCATTAAAATTAGCTAAACAGGAAAAAGTAATAGTAATTTAATTTTAACTTAACGTATATGTAATCTTCAATATGTAAGATAACTAACTTATTAGTTATCTTTAAGAAAGGGGAAGTTGTCATTTTGTTGTTTGAATGGCAGTTTTTGAGGTTTTTCATGAGGTTGTCAAGAGTGTATCCAGTGTTGGACAACAGGAAGTTTCCGGCAGAAAGCCAATTAAGAGTGTTTTAAAGGAGGAAAGAGTGTTTTACACGAAAGAAGTCCCGGTTGAATCAGTTGTCATAATTGAAGGTACAAGCCCCAGGACAGAAATCGATATTTTAAGAGTTGCATTTTTCAGGGACATTTATTCTCAAAAAAAGGAGGACCTCGTCTTTGATATCCCGCCTGTTGACGTATCTCTGGTACAGACCGGAGAGCCGGGCAAAGAGGTATTCGCGCTGGAAGACGGCATGCACAGACTGCTTGCGCAAAAAGAAATTAAGCTGAAGAAAATTAAAGCAAGGATTCGGACTGATGTATCAATTTCAGAAGCAGAATTAAGTTCCTTTGAGGTAAAGAAACATTTATTAATGAAAGCATGCGAATCCAATGCCAGGCATGGCATGCCACTAAGCCATGAAGAGAGGAAGGATGCTGTACGAAAGATGACCATGTATGGTTGTACAAATGCTGAAATAATTGCAACAGGCATAGCGAGTAAAGCCACTGTCTACAGGTGGCTTTTGAGTGAAGTGAAAGAAAAAAAGGAGATTGCAGTGTATGAGAGAGTAAACAAGAAAGAACAGGTAAAGACTTTATTAATGCAGGGGGTATCTATCAAGAGAATTAGCGGCGAAACAGGGGTACCCAGAACAACGGTACGCCGGATGATACGTGAAGTTGCAAAAAAGGAGCTTAAAGCCGGCGAAAAGGCGCAAGCGGACGGGGCCGTTAGTATCACTGAGAACAATGGTCAACCTTATAAATGGATGTCAATAGATGAGCAAGCAAAGCAGGCGCAGTACGCTGTGATACCGGCGCCACACTTTTTGCAATCATCCGACCGGATTGTGATAACTGAATCGACAAAGAAAAAAATAGATGAGATTTATGATGCGATTCGTCTGCTTGACGTTAATGACGCCACTGACTATGAGATCAAAACCACTGTTTTGCCACTGCTATCGCAAAAGTTCCCGGCTGTGGCTGAATTAATCAGGGACGGCGGCTATGCAATTGAATTGGAGGCGCTCCATTATGAATTAAGAGCCGCAAAAGACGAATTGCAAGTACAAAGAAAAGAACTTTTGAAAAGAAATGACTTGCTGCAGCAAAGAGAAGAACAATTGAAGAAAAGAACGGAAGTCTGCAACTATCAATGCGAATTCACAACCGAACGGCTGCGCCAGGAATTTGAGAAGTATGTAAATTTTATGGTAACACATATCAATGAGCATGTTCAGGTAATCCCGCATGTCTCAGAGAACGACGGAGGCATTATCAGACAGTTAACGACAAATGGTATATTTGCGCTACTATCTGTGCTGGAATGGGGAGACGATAACGGTCTGACAAGCACGCAGACGAAAGAAGCATTTGAGGAGCTTAAAGATAGTGTAATGGGCATGGATATGAATAACAAGAATATTAACAGTAGAATATCCACGCTGGAACAAATTTACCATAAAATACCCTCGATGCCAAAATCTTTTAGCTGATGAGGCATGTTATGGTAAACGCAAATAATAAAATAGAGGATTTCATCAAAAAAAATAAGGGCATTATAATTAAAATAGCCAGAAAAAGTCTCGGCCGTCAGTTTAATGAAAAAGAAGCAATGTCAATTGCATATCTGGCAGCACTGCAGGCCAAAGTATACAAAAGAGATCAATTTCAAAAGACAAAGGATACCACAGTCTTCGTGTGGTATTTGAAGAAGGGGTTCGAAAGTATCCGCGGTCTTGACGGCGGAGAGAGTCTGAATCAAACATGGAAGCCGGCATACGATAACGAATCAAGGGCCATAGATTTTGAGCGGTTACTTTTACTCTCCGGTGAAAATGAGGGGAGCGTAAACCACAGATATTCCCGGCATGCAGAATACGGCATAGAGCCTGCCTCTGAAGCAAAAAGTGAATTTCACGTTTGTATCAAGTCATTCAGGGAAAAAACAATTTCAAAGAAAACACTTGATACTCTCAGGCTTTTAACGCATCAGCAGCATTCGATACCGGCGATTAGCGAGCTTGAGAAAATGTATGGCTGTACGAGAAGAGGGGCACTCTCAAACAAAATACTGAAGGAGCTTATTTCTGAAATAAGCGACATGGGAATGAAACTTTTCAAAGCTGAATGCATGAACGGCACACTCAGCGTTATAGTAGCATGTGCCGGGTCAAAAGAAGAGGCCGACCGTTATTTTAGTGAATACGGCAAGGTTCTTAAATGCAGTCAGCTTATGATGCCGGGTATTTCTGAATGACTTGTTGACATACCACAATTATTGTGGTATGTTAAATTCATGAGTATAATTTTCAAAAATCGGGGGTCTAAACGATATGCCTACCTCTCTCAATTGGAGGGGGACACGGTTCGCCAGAGATACATAGGTAGTGCGGAAAACCCAGCTGTAGCGAAACTGCTACAGACGAAAAATGACGTTGCATCTGTTCCGGACCGGATGGCCTACCTTTTCTGGGATACCTCGAACACCAACATTGACGTAAAAAAGCATTCAAGGAGCATCATAACAAGGATATTGGAATTGGGTGATATGGAAGCGGTTGAATGGATGCAAATGGCCTACCCAGGGGCAAAAATTGTGGAGGTCCTGCTGACCGCTAAAAATCTTTCCGACAAATCCCGGCAATTTTGGAAGCTCTGGTACGAGGTGAACGATAATGCATGATGAGTGTTTTTCGGCCAAAGGATGGGTTGTTGTCGAGAAGACCGCGCCCTTTGTCCGGAAACACGATGCTGTGCTGGCGGGAGGAACCGCCCTGGCCTTGCACATTGGGCATCGGATATCCGGAGACCTGGATTTTTTTACCAATAAAACGTTTTTTGCTGATGAGGTTATTTTTAATCTCGGCCAACTGGGGTTGCCGTTAAGGATGATGGACAAAGGTGAACGTCATATAATTGCCTCAATTGACGGAATAAAGTTTTCTCTATTTGTTTATCCATATCCTTTCACTGCTCTATTAGTTCCCTATCGCGGGCTGTTGGTGGCTGGGATTGCCGATATCGCTGCGATGAAGGTCATCGCCATCAGTCAGCGCGGCACAAGGAGGGATTTCATTGACTTGTACTGCATTATGCAACAGGCGTCAGTGCATGATGTAGTGCGCACTATGTCCGAAAAGTTTGGCAAAGAAGGTATCAACGCTATACATATCGGTAAGTCGCTCGTGTTCTTTGCTGACGCTGACAGCGACTATGATCCCGAGTATCTTCCGGGGAAGCAGATCAAATGGGAGACCGTAAAAACGTTTTTCAGAAAGAACGTGAAGTCTTTTGTCTATTCTCTTTCCGAAGCTTGATCACGGTAAAAAAGTTTCAATGTCAATGCACTGAGTGCCGGTATCTTGATTCCGGTCTCAAGTGCATAGCCGTTTTCCGTCCACGAGCACATTCCTATTATCTAAAGTAGTATTTATCAGCGACACGTTAAGAGTGGTATCTAAGCATCAGAGTAATATCTAAAATACCAAGGAAGGACAAATATGATGCGGGATTATTTTGACGTAAACAGGAATGTGAATGACAACAGATTGACTGGCAGAGTCACCTCGCTGCCTGTTCTGGAAAATGGCAGGATGAAGTTTACGATGGAAACAAGGGTTTTAAAGGACAATAAAGTATTGTCTTTCCCGCATGTGATAGAGACCAAAGATGAGCACCTGATGGAAATATTAGTCAAAATGAGGATTTACGATATAGTTTATGTCAAGGGACCCATATCCGGCTCACGATCAATAATAGCGGCAGAGTTGATTAATTTCGGGAATCAGGATATTAACGCTGCAACTCTGGTAGGAACAGTCAAAAAAGCGCCAGCTGCATTAGACGACTGCATGAGATTTGTCATGGAAACGAAAGAGCCTGGAAAAAAACAAACATTTATTATCACCCATGTTGTAGAGACAACAGAAATAACAATGATGTCAAAAATGTCCAAAATTCGCGAAGGAGATGTAGTACTGGTCCAGGGCGTGATCGGAAACGCGAGGATTATAGCCGAAAACCTGAGAGTATTTGAACAGACGACCTGTCAATCTTCTGCAAAGTAATATTTAGTTAAATGAAAAAAAATATGTTGCCATTTATATATTGCGCACTCTTATTGGCAACCCCATTATATGGTGAGTCTGTGAAAGACATGCCGCAGACTATGAGCAATAGTGAGGCAATATCACTTTCATATCTTCAAAGGGCCTACTTTTCCCTTGAACAAGCGCTTTATTACACAGAAAAATCGAGGTCGGCCAAAAACCTGGCAAGTTTTGACTATGGCAAATTACAGACAGATTTAGAGATTATTAAAAAAGATATCGGATCATATCTTTACCCAAGGAATGAAAAGATAACAGGGGATTTTATCCCATTCAAGATCGAGGGAGATTACTTTCTCGAAGATATTATTAACTCGAAATAGGAGGGAGTCATGAGAAAATTTACGGCTGTGGATTGGGTTATGGTTGGGATTATTATTGGCGCCGGACTTTTGGCCAATGCAGATCCTGTTTTCGCCACTTCAATTACTAATTTAGCCACTGTTTACGCAACCGCCAAAAACGCTATCACCGGTATCTATGGGGCATTGTTCACCATAGCAGCAGGCGTAATCGGGATTATCGAATACTTTATGAGCGGCAAGAACATAGGCATGCTGTTCACATGTGTTGTGGTTGGCGTTGCTCCGCACGTAATCATTGGGTTAATAGGTCTCTTATTTCCTGAAGTCGAAACCGGGCAATCAACAACCCCCACAACCCAATAGGCGGGCATCAGGAATGAGATACCGTGTACCTAAGGCGCTTAACACTCCGCTGCTGTTTTTCGGGCTGCCGGCGGATGATCTGGCTATTGTAGTTGTTTTTGTATCAATGCTTATTGTCGTTTTTAAAAGTGCCGGATTCCAGCAGTCCATACTTGGCATATTCATACCCATTCTTATCGGTTTATTCATAGCAATCGTGCTTAAAAAGATTGCAGAGGTAAGGCCGGTAGGGTATATTCGACACATTATGCACAAATACGGCGTTTGGAACGACAAAATGAGGGCCAACCATCTCATTGCCCCGGGGAATAGGTTGTACTCACCATAAAGCGCTACGAGTACAAGACCCCAGTGCAGACTTTGTACCAGTACGTCTCAAAAAGGAGAATTTGTGTTTTCATCCGAAAAGAAATCGTGGATGCTTATAGCAAAATATGCCGGTGAAGGGGCAGCATGGAAAATGATGTCGGTCATTCTTCTGCTCGTTGTTGCGTTTCTGGCAGTTGCCCTCGTTAAATCGTCTCAGACTCCAAGGCGTGCCTATATAGTCCCCGGGGCCAGACCCGGCATTTATGCCCCTGGCGAGGCCATAGAGGACGTAGTATTGAGCATCGCTGAAAATTTTGTCCTCCTTATTGCTTCGGTAACATCCGATACTGAGGATATTGTGACAAAACGGTCTTCGCGGTATTTAAGCCCTGCATACAGATCACGGTTTTATGATGAGCAGAAAATGGTTGTCAATTCATTGAAGGACGGCGATATCAGTTTTCTTTTTTCCCCTGAAACACATGAAATCAGGAAGATCGATGAAAAGACATATATGGTTACTATCAAGGGAGAGAGAAGCGTGCTGGGCGGAGGTGAGGTCAAGAAAAAAGAAAAGTACTATTATGAGGTTTTTTTGGAGGCAACAACACCTAATGACATGAATATCTACGGGTTTCAGATTACGGATATGAGGAAGGGACAACTTTCGGGGAATCAATAAATAAACAAGGGTGGCTATAGGTTATGGGCGATGGGCAATGGGAAAAGGCAAATAACAGAGGGCGTGCAATGAGGGGCAGGCAAAGTGCAAATGGAGAAAAACCTGTAACCCATAGACTTTTGCTCCCGGCATATGTTGTTCCCATAGCCTATAGCCTATTGCCTATTGCTTTATTCTTTTTTTGCCTATTGTCTTCTTCTGCTTTTGCGACGGACGGCAAACGTTTTGTTGAGTGGAACGGCGGGGTTATTCTTATAAATGCCGGTGTAAATAAAGCGGTACAGGTCAATTTCCCTTTACCGGTACAGGAAGTAATAAAGGCAACCGAAAGCATAGATGTTCAAATAAGAGAAAAGACTGTTTTCATCAAAATACTTTCGAAAGATTTAACAGATACACAAATATTTGTTTCAGCCCAGGGGGTTACATATCCCGTTCTCGTGAAAATATCGTCGGAAAACAACGATTTTATTATTGACATACAGGATATGAGGCAGTTTATTGCACAAAAGTCCAAAGAGGAGCAGCGTTTAACCAAAGATATAGACCCTGTAACACTTGCTGTCGCAATGGCCAGGGATGAGCCGCTTGCAGGATTCTCGGTAACGGAAAGAGACCAGCTGCTCAAGAGATTCAATAAGAATGGCCTGTTGGAAGCAAGGGTCAAAAAAGCATATCAGTCTCCCTTTTTAACCGGGTTCATTGTCGAGCTGAAAAACAAGTCAATTTTGCCGTTGGTAATATCAGAGCAGGACTTTGTCAGTCCGAATGTTGTAGCGGTCGCATTTGATAGAGAGAACGGTTATATGGCTCCTACTCCACAAGATGCTGAAAAAGCAGTAACAGGAAAGCACAAAATGTTTGTATATCTGGTTGTTATCCCTGGAGGCCAATAGAGCGTATGCGAGATATGAACCCGCCGGAATCAGCAGATGTTGAAAAAATATCACCTGAAAGACGTCCATCGGGTATTCGCAAATTTTTCTTCGGCAGCCTGACGAGAACTATGATTACGATTTTAATACTGTTTATGGGAGTAGCCATTATTCATGCCTTGTTGGCAGGCCCGAATACCGGAAAAGTGAAAAGCGGCAGGAAAATCCAGAACCAGACAAGGGAAGACCTCGCAGAAGCAAACAGGTTGTTAAGTGAGAAAAACAAAACTGACCAGGAAAAGATTTTAGGACTCGTAAAGGAAAATCAGGAACTGAAAGGCCAGGGGCTCAAGGAAGAAATAAAGCTTCAACAACCGGTAGTTGCACAGAGGCCGGGGGCTGGACCCCAGAAGACCACAGATTTATTGGGGAGGCCGCCGCTGGCTGACGCGCAGAAGCCAGCTCCGGTTTTTTCAAGCCCTGGAGAGGCGGTGAATTTTATGGCGGCCCAGGAACAAAAGAAGGCCAATGTTCCGGCTTATAATCCAATGCAGAGGGTTTTGCCGCCGCCGGAATCCCTCTTGACTCAGGCGCATCAGGCCCAGTCTGTTACAGCAGCAACTTCTCAGGAAAAAAAGAAAGAGCATGAGAAAAACCTCCTGGGCGGTTCACGCGCATCAGGCTCGCTCTATC
>JBEKJD010000111.1:0-9287 GCA_050011415.1 Dissulfurispiraceae bacterium
CAACCCGACTCTCCCGCTGATCGGCGAGGTGATGCGGGAATAAATCAATTGCAATTTGGCGTTTTCTACATTACCCTGATCGGCCTTTACAGCGCCTTCATATTGGAGCACCAGATATTCCTGGGTATCCAATTGCTGTTTTGGGATAGAATCCTGCTTTGCCAGTATCCTGTAGCGCTCAAGATCGATCCTGGCATTCTTCAGCAAGGCCTGGTCACGGATCAGTTGCCCCTCTGCCTGGGTCAACTGTGATTCGTAGGGTCGCGGGTCGATCTCGGCCAGCAGATCACCATTTTTGACAATCTGACCTTCCCTGAACAGGACCTTCATCAGTTCTCCTGCTACACGGCTCTGTACGGTCACAGTATTGAGCGAAGTGACCGTGCCAAGCCCATTAAGATAAACACCGATGTCGCCCTTCTTCGCTGCCGCTGCCACAACAGGGACACCTCTGGCTGCTGTGGAAGGTCCCTGTTTATCTGCCTGAGATTGCGCTCTGCCGGCCCTGGTCAGGAAAACAAACGCCCCAACAGAGAGAAAGCAAACCAGAAGCAGCCCGATCCACCAGCGCCGGAACAAAGCCTGTATCATTATTTCATCCCCCCGAATGCGGCCGCTTAATTATGCGAAGATTAAAGAAGCATCCATGAAAATTATTGATCACAATTATATTATAGTCGAATATAGCTTTAGAAAAGTTACAATGCCATACCAACGCTAAAGTCTTCCGTTGACGAGGTCTTTCACCACCGAAGGATCGGCAAGCGTCGAGGTATCGCCCAGATCTTCCACGTTGCCCGCGGCAATCTTTCTGAGAACTCTCCTCATGATCTTGCCGCTCCTGGTCTTCGGCAGGCCGTGGGCAAACTGCAGCTTGTCAGGACTTGCTATTGGACCTATAATCGCACGCACGTGCCCTACAAGTATTTTCTTAAGCTCTTCAGATGGCTGCTGCCCGCCCTTTAACGTGACATATACATAAATCCCCTCACCCTTAATATCATGCGGGAACCCAACTACAGCGGCCTCGGCAACCGCTTCGTGGCTTACCAGGGCTGATTCCACTTCAGCAGTGCCAAGCCTGTGTCCCGAGATGTTGATCACATCATCAATCCTTCCCATAAGCCAGTAATCGCCGTCCTCATCACAGCGGGCGCCATCGCCTGTTAAATATGCGCCGGTGAACCTTGAGAAGTACATTTCTTTTATCCGTTTATTTTCCGGATCTCCATAAGTACCCCTGATCATGCCGGGCCAGGGCTTCAGTATCACCAGATAGCCTCCCTCATTGGGACCTGCGGGCGTACCGTCCTCTTTCAGGATTGCAGGAACAACGCCGGGGAACGGCCTGTTGGCAGAGCCGGGCTTCAACGTCATTGCACCTGGAAGCGGCGTTATAAGAATACCGCCGGTCTCGGTCTGCCACCAGGTGTCGACAATCGGAAGTTTGCCCTTGCCTACATGCACGTTATACCACATCCAAACTTCAGGATTGATCGGTTCCCCAACAGTCCCAAGCAATCGCAAAGAAGAGAGGTCGTGTTTTACGACCCACTTTTCGCCCTCTCTCATAAGCGTCCTTATGGCAGTGGGAGCAGTGTAAAAGATATTCACCCGGTGCTTGTCGCAAATATCCCAGAATCTCCCTGGATTTGGGTACGTAGGAATACCCTCATACATGAGACTTGTTGCGCCGCTGCTCAGCGGACCGTACACAATATAACTGTGTCCGGTGACCCAGCCGATATCTGCGGTACAGAAATGAACATCCTCATCATGGTAATCGAATATCCACTTGAAGGTAAGGTTTGTATACAGCATATACCCGCCTGTTGTATGGATCACTCCTTTGGGTTTTCCTGTGGAGCCGGAAGTATAAAGAATAAAAAGCGGGTCTTCCGCATCCATCTCTTCAGGCTTGCAGTAATTTCCAATGTCAGCGGCATTCATCTCCTCATGCCACCATAAGTCTCTGTTTGGCTCCATATCAATGCCGCCTGTTCTTTTTACTACTATCACTTTTTCAACAGTAGGGCACTCCTGCAATGCAACATCGCAATTTGCCTTGACGGGCACCTGGCGGCCTCCCCTGACTCCCCTGTCGGAAGTTATCAGGAGAGTGGATTTGCAGTCCTGTATCCTGTCCCGGAGCGCATTGGCGCTGAAACCGCCGAAGACGACGCTGTGAATTGCCCCTATCCTGGCACAGGCAAGCATTGAAATGGCGATCTCCGGTATCATGGGCAGGTATATCGTGACCCTGTCGCCTTTGTTGACTCCGTGTTTCCTGAGGACATTGGCAAACCTGTTGACTTCATAATAGAGCTGCTGATAGGTATAGGTTTTATAGCTGCCGTCATCAGCCTCCCATATCAGCGCCGCCTTGTTCCTACCCGGGGTATTGATAAACCTGTCAAGACAATTGCAGGACGCATTCAATTTGCCCCCGCTAAACCACTTTATTTCAGGTTTTTCAAAATTCCAGTCAAGCACCTTGTCCCATTTTTTGAACCAGGTAAGCTGCTTTTCAGCCATTTCAGACCAGAAGCCTTCAGGGTCATCCACCGATCTTTTGTATATCTTCTCATACTCCGCGAAGCTCTTTATATGAGCGTTTTTGCTGAATTCAGGTGATGGTGGAAAGCTCTTGTCAGACATCCCTTTTCCTCCCCGTCTTTCTGTTTGAAAAAAAGTAGTCCGGAAGATATGCGCATTAACGCACATACTCCCGGACTACTAATTTAATCCTTAAGTCGATTTCTGTCAAATCATAATTTTTCCGCTTCGTTTTCAGATTCTAAAACTCGATCTTTCCCTCTCCATTTCCCTGCACCATTTTTGTGATCAATTCGACAATTTCGGGATTGGCCAATGTCATAACATCGCCCACATCTGTGCCGTTGGAGATAGAGCCGAGTACTCTGCGCATGATCTTTCCTGAGCGGGTCTTCGGCATGTCAGGCACAATCCAGACCTTTCTCGGCCTTGCAATAGCTCCGATTTCCGTGACAATGGCATTTGATATTTTCTTGGCAAGCTCCTCGCTTGCCTTTAGTCCCGGTTTCAACGCAACATACAGATCAGGTTCTTTTCCTTTTATTTCATGTTTCACAGGAACAACTGCAGCTTCCGCGACTTCGGGAACAGTTAGCGCAGCAGACTCGATTTCCTTTGTTCCAAGTCTGTGACCGGAAACATTGATAACATCGTCTATCCTGCCCAGGATGCGGACATACCCGTCGGCAGCCACAACAGCGGCATCGCCGGTAAGGTATGGCCAATCTCTCCAGTCTTTACTCTTCGGGTTCTTGCAATACCTTTCAAAATACGTCTTGACAAAGCGGTCACGGTCACCCCAAATAGTCTGGAACATGCCGGGCCAGGGGTTCTGAATGCATATATTGCCTGCTTTGCCCGAGCCGGTAGGGACTACGACTCCGTCATTATCATAAACAATCGGGTGAATGCCGGGCACTCCAGGACCTGCGCTGCCGGGTTTCATCGGCTTTAGCGCCGGTATAGTACTGCAGAGGAATCCGCCGTTTTCTGTCTGCCACCAGGTATCTACGATAGCCGCCTCGTTTTTACCCACCTCGTGATAATACCACTTCCATACTTCGGGTTCGATCGGCTCGCCGACGGTGGTCATATGCTTGAAATGGTAAGTGTATTTTGCAGGCTCATCAGGACCGACCTTTCTCAGCGCCCTGATAGCGGTAGGCGCGGTGTGGAAGATGTTGACATCAAGGTTCTGGGCAATCCGCCAGGGTCTGCCTGGATCCGGATATGTCGGGACCCCTTCGTAAATAACACTCGAGGCGCATAGTGCCAATGGACCGTAGACAATGTAAGAATGCCCGGTAATCCATCCGATATCAGCCATACACCAATAAACATCTTCAGGATGGATGTCCTGTATATACTTTGATGTACCGGTAACATAAGCAAGATAACCGCCGGTGCTGTGCTGAGCTCCCTTGGGCTTTCCGGTTGTGCCGCTGGTATACATCAGGAAAAGCGGTGCTTCGGCAGGCATCGGCACCGGATCAATGCGGACTCCGTAATAGTTTTTCAGCAGATCGTTGACAAAGAAATCGCGGCCCTCCACCATCGGGGTCTTGGCAGAATATTTGCCGGGATAGCGCTGCCATACCAATACCTTTTTAACCTTCTGGCCGTCTTTGGCGGCCTCTGCAATAGCGATATCCGCTTTTTCCTTGTGATCAATCAGCTGGCCGCTCCTGTAATAGGCGTCCATCGTTATAAGATATTCGCTCCCTGAGTCGACGATCCTGTCTGCGCAAGCCTTTCCGCTGAACCCGCCGAAGACCTGGGAATGGATAATGCCGAGCCTTGCGCAGGCAAGCATTGTGATGGGCAGCTCCGCAACCATCGGCAAGTGCAGCGTTACCCTATCTCCAGCCTTAAGGCCGCAATAGTCCTTCAGTATGGCTGCAAACTCGTTCACCCTCACATACAGTTCCTGATAGGTAACATGCTCTACCTTTTCGTTCTCGTTTTCCGAGACAAAATGGATTGCTGTTTTGTTCTTATTCTTGGGCAGATGCCTGTCTATGCAATTGTAGCTTGCATTGATCTTTCCTCCGACAAACCACTTGAAACATGGCGCGTCACTGGTATCGAGGATTGTATGCCAATACTCGTACCAGGTCAGCAGGTCGGCATATTCCTTGAAACAGTTTGGAAAGTTCTTCAACGCAAACCGGTCGTAAACGGTCTCATCAGTCATGTTCGCCTGGGCAATAAATTTTGTTGAGGGATAGAAAAACTGCTCTTCACCCCAATGCACCGCAATTTCAGCTTCAGTTGTTTCAAGTGCCTCTTTCTTTTCTGGTTTTTTTTCGCTCACAACCATTCCTCCTTACATCATTAGTTTATTTTTTTAATGTGAGTTGTTCTCACGCTTCATCCTGTTACTTCTTGCCCTTGTGAGGACCAATCGGGTCGATGAGTAATTCTGCAAAGGACAACCGCAATAACCAGCACAGCTCCCGAAAGATAGAAGGCATAATCAAGACTGCCGGTAATGTCCTTTATTGTTCCTGCCAGTCTGGCCATGAAGAAACCAAGGCCCCAACCGATAAATACCAGGCCGTAATTGAACCCGAGGTTCTTGGCGCCGTAAAAATCCGCTGTAAATGCCGGCAGGAGAGAAAGCCCGCCGCCATACTGCCAGTAGGCTATGCCTATTGCCAGGAACAGTAGAAAAACGTTCTTGGAAGCGATAATGGAAGGCATTGCAAAGAGACACAAGGCCGAAATGATACAGTTTAGAGTGTATGCATTATCCCGGCCGATTTTATCGGAATACATACCGGTGCCAACCCTGCCCAGTGCATTGATAGCTCCGCCGAAAGAGACCAGTATCCAGGCATTTAACGCAAAAAACGGTATCCCTTTTGCAGTTGTTGCCAATATCCCGGCTGCATTTGCAATAATCATGAGGCCTGATTGCGTCGTACCGATGAACAGGACAATTAGCGCATAGAACTGCCATGTCTTCGCCATTTCCCCTGCACGCCAGTCATGTGCAGAATGCTTCTTTGCAGCGGCTGCAGTTGATGCCGCAGTTGCTCCTTTGACGCCTGGAGGCACATATCCCGTAGGCGGCCATGCGAGGAGCTGTCCGGCAATAACAACAACGACCGCAAATAAAATACCAAGGGCGATAAAACTCCCTGAAATACCATAGCCGTCGATCAGATTTTGTGCCAGTGGCGCAATATATAGCGCTGCTCCGCCGTACCCGCCGACAACCAGACCTGCAACCAATCCGCGTTTATGAGGACCAAACCATTTTAGTGCAGCAGGTGTAGGAGCTGCATAGCCTATACCCATGCCAATGCCGCCGAGAATGCCAAAACCAATGATAAGTCCTGAATAACTCTTCATCAACCCGGCGAGTATGCATCCTGCCGCAAGGCATAGCCCCCCGAGTGTTGCGCCGACTTTGGGCCCAAACCTGTCCTGGATACGACCCCCGGCAATCATAAATATTGCAAAAATAATGACGCACAGGGAAAATGGGGTAGCTGCTTCTGCATTGGTAAGGTATGTCCAACCCTCATTCATCCCGGTCATAGGCTGGCCTGCTTGTTTTACGTTGATCAGCGCCTTGGCCCAGACACTCCAGGCATAAAGGATTCCGAGGCACAGGTTTATTGCCGTTCCCGCAAAAACGACTACCCATGCTTTGCCCGGCACTTTATTTTCTTCTGATGTCATTTTCTCCTCCTTACTGGATTTAAATTTGTGCAGCATCCTCAATCGCATTTCCAAAAATTGCCTGACTGTTTTCTTCAAAAAAGAAATCTCTCCCGATCACCCCCTTTACCGTGCATAGAACCACAGAGCGGAACTTTCCCGGCCTTATGTTGCCGTTCATCCCGGCTGTCCCCGGCTCTTTGAGCCTTGCAATATATCAAACATGTCATTTGCGCACTTACCACGTAAGTGCCTTGTACCCCCTATACCACTCAATGGTTGAGTCCTGCAGCCTTGCGATTAAGTTGAAGGCGTCCTTAACGGTTTTTTTCTCAAGGTTGCTGAGCTTACCGGGATTAATAAAATTATCAAGGGCCTTGCCTTCCTGCAGTAACTCAGCCTGGTGGCGGACCCATAGCAGTGTAATGAACTCGAAAGCATGCACGATCTCATCCGCATATTCTTTGAGTATCGTGTGCTTATCTTTCAATGCTCCGATCCGTTCGAGTGTTGAGGTCTCTTTTACCCCCAGCTCAAGCGCAAAAAGTCTCACAATATCTACAAGCGGTGCTGCCCCCTTGATCTTAATATCCAGTTCATCTTTATGCTCTCCGCTCTTTTCAACAATAAAAGACTTAAGAAATCCGAGGGGAGGCCTGTTTTTCACCACCGTGTTGGCAAGATGTTCCAGATACGCTTTTTGTCCCCTGATAATATATGTAAGATATGAACGCAATTCATCCGCAAGGGAAAAGTCACCGTAAAGCGGCCTGAAATCAAAAAATACGAGCGACCTTGATACTGCATCTGCTGTCGGCGTGGACATCCAGTCAGAAAAGTATTTCCTCCACACTTTCAGAGGCTGACGCCACTCAGAGTTACTCGCCATGTATCGGGCCGGACCAGTGGTAAAGCCGCATTTTTCGAGGCTTTCCTTAACAAAAGCTGTGAACGCGGAGAAGTAAGTGCTGACAGCTTCCTCCTTTTCCACTGCAGCCGTATCCTCATATATTATCCCGTTGTCATGCTCGGTCCTGAATATCTGTTCCCTGCGGCCTTCGCTTCCAAACACTATCCAGCACCAGGACGCAGGCGCGGGACCGAATCTCCGTTCCGCAACCTCAAGCACCTTTTTAATCAGCAGGTCATTGAGCTCAGAAACAATCTTCATTATATTGCCTGCCTTAGTGCCCTCCCTGAGCAGAAACCCAACAAGGTGGTTTATCTTTTCAGAGACAGGCTGCAGACTTTCGATGGTCTGCCTGCTTTCTATATCTTTCGCAAGCGAAAGCGGCGAACTCCCCTGAAGCAGCAAGAGATCATGACTGGTAGCAACGCTCCTGAGTGAGCCGTCTTTTATTACAAGCAGGTGGTGAACATTGTATTTCAGCATTTTGAGCACTGCCTCAAAGCAATAATCTTTTGCATCAACCCTTATTAACGGCAAATTCATAATGTTTTTCACAGTCTCGCGCACGTCGCGGCCCCTCGCAACCACTTTTTCCCGCAGGTCCCTGTCAGTTACAATACCGGAGGGAACATTATCATTCCCCACAATTACCACTGAACTGATTTTATGCCGGCACATGGTCTGTGCAGCATCCTGTATTGTTGCTCCATCGCTTACGGTTACAACTTCTCTATTTGCGATTTCCCCAACCTTTGTTGTCAACAGAATATGGTCGCTGCTGCCGTAAAAAAAATTTTTGCTGCTCATTTCCCTGCATGTCTTGTCCATGTATTTTGTAAAATGACTCTGCAAAAAAAATTCGGTAAAGGTTGGCTGGGACTCGATAAGTGAAAAGACTTTGTCCTTGTCGATCAAACAACATATGGTGTCATCAATAGCTACTATTGTTGTCTTTTGCTTCTCTTTCCCCATTAGCGATACCAGACCGAAGCTCTCTCCCTCGCCCCGGTAATCTATAATCATCTCCTCCCCGTCGTCTGATCTCAAAGAAATTTTGACTCCACCTTTTTTTATGATCCTGAGGGAATCACTTGCAGGTCCGTCTTGTCTTAATATGACACTGTCCTTTGGATAAAATTCAATTGATACGCTGCCGGCAATTTCTCTTATCACGGCTTCGTCAAAAAACTGAAAAGGTGGAATATTCCTTAAAAAATCAACTATATCTTCAAGAAGCATGCTTTCTCCGTCAAAGATTGGATTGTAGCAAATAAAATACCAGGTTAAAATGACAGGATAAATAGGCTTGACAAGCAAAGAGTTGACTGAAATTTTCGGGAGATGTTACGCGATACTTTATTGTAACTTATCGTAATGGCTGACCCGCAATGTTACGAAAAGTAACATTGCGGCTATAGTTTACGACCTCTGCAATTCAAAAAGTACAGGGTAATTTTTCTGCAGTCGAGCACCCATGTTATCATGTGAATTGTACTCATGATCTGTTGATCCCCCACCGTTTTCTTTTTTCCCATAAAGACTTCCTTGTAATACCGAGCATATCGGCTATCTGCTGTTCCGTATATTCATGCTGGTACTTTTGAATAAATGTCTTCGTATATTCTTCAATGGAAAGCCTGTCATCAAGTAGTTCCTGCGTGAAAAGCTTCCCTGTTTTCACGCTGTCAGGCAGGTGTTCCGGGTTTAAAATTCCGTCATCAGCAATCAGAATGGCGCGTTCAATTATGTTCTGCAACTCTCTGACATTCCCCGGCCAATGGTAGTCAGTAAGCAATTTCAGCGTCTCAGCACTCATGTCCTTTACCGGCTTGCCCAAATCTGCGGAATACTTCTGTATTAAATATTTGACAAGAGGCTCTATATCCTCTTTTCTTTCCCTGAGCGGCGGCAGCTTTATTGTTATAACATTAATCCTGTAAAAGAGGTCCTCGCGGAACTCCCCCTCATTTACTGCTGCTTCAAGGTTCCTGTTTGTTGCACAAATAAAGCGGAGGTCAATTCTGACACTCTGTGTTCCTCCCACAGGCCGTATCTGGTAATCCTCCAGAACCCGGAGCAGTTTTGATTGAAGTCCAATACTCAAATTGCCGATTTCATCCAGGAAGACTGTCCCTCCATTGGCCTCCTCAAA
>JBEKJD010000112.1:0-2310 GCA_050011415.1 Dissulfurispiraceae bacterium
CTGGAGTTCATCGGACTGGATCCTGTTCCCCAGCATGTGAAAGAGCCCAGGAGAGACCCGTTCTTCTTCTGGACCGAAGCAGATTTGCAGAAATAAGATATTCAACTATATATAAAGAAGGAGGAAAATATTATGGCGTTACCTCAAAGAAGGACTGATATTGGACCACCTCACTATAAGGACTTTTTGCCGCCTGTTATCCAGAAGAACTACGGCAAATGGAAATACCATGAAGAATTGAGCGCTGGATTAATGGTACATGTGTCTGATACCGGTGAAAAGATTTGGTCGGTAAGGGTTGCCTCACCGAGGCTTCTCAGCACCGTTACCATCAGAGATTATGCTGCCATGGCTGAAAAATACTGCGGCGGCTATATCAGGTTTACTACCCGGCACAATGTCGAGTTCCTGGTCTCCGATGAAAAAAATGTCGAGCCCCTGCAGAAAGAACTGAAAAGCAAAAAATACATGATGGGCGGCATCGGCAGCAGGATAAGCAATATTGTCCATACACAGGGATGGGTGCATTGCCATTCAGCGGCATCGGATGCATCAGGCATAGTCAAGGCTTTGATGGACGAGTTCGCTGATTATTTCACGACTAAAACCACGCCGAACAAGGTGAGGCTGGCTGTCGCCTGCTGCGTGAATATGTGCGGCGCTGTTCACTGCTCCGACATTGCAGTTGTTGCAATCCACCGGAAGGTGCCTGTGGTCAATGACGAAAAAGTCAAGAATATGTGCGAAATACCTTCTACCATAGCAGCATGTCCGACCGGGGCGATCAGCCCTGAACCGTCGAAAAAGAGCGTGAAAATTAAAGAGGAAAAATGCATGTATTGCGGCAACTGCTTTACCGTATGTCCGCCGATTGAAATCCACAACCCTGAATATGACGGAGTTGCTATTGTTGTCGGCGGCAAAGTCGGCAACCTTAGGAGCAATCCGAAGTTCTCCAAATTGGCCATCCCGTTCATTAAAAATAATCCCCCGAGATGGCCCGAAGTGACCGCGGCTGTAAAGGGCATCCTCGATGCTTATATTGCAGATGCAAAGAAACACGAAAGAGTCGGCGAATGGATTGAAAGAATAGGATGGGAAAAATTCTTCAAGGTCACCGGCTTGCCGTTCACCTTCCAGCATATTGATGACTTTACAATTGCAAGGGAGACCTTTAGAACTGCAGCGACTTTTAAATGGTAGTTTTGTATAATAGCAGGTAAAGGACAAGCGCCCGTCGTCGGAGCTGCGTATAACCGTGCCCCTCTGACGACGGGTTGCCTTTGACTACCGACCACTTTAACGAAAGGGAGAGGTGAGCTATGGAGAAAGAGGAAGTTGCGAAGAAGATTTACGAATTGATCGAGAAATCGGCAGGAAAAAAGAAGCTGAAATCAAGCGACATCCAGAAGACAATCTCGGCTGATGCAGGCGTTACAAGGGATGAGGTGAAGGCCGCACTGAAAGATCTCGTGGATGCCGGAACACTTATTTATACTTATTTTGGCGGAAGCTTTGTAGAGATTCCTCCTAAGTAGTAAATAATTTAAACATATAACCAGGAAAGGCAGGCTGCTCTCTCGCAAAGCAGGGTCTGCCTTTTTTGTTTTTTGATAGGAAAGCGTGTTTTTGTCATTCCCGCCCTACACGCCCCCAAAAGGCCGCGACTTTTTACAGGCCCATCAATAATTGAATCATAGCACAGATTTCAGGCATCCAGAAACAAGAGATCTGGATTCCCGCTTACGGACTGCGGGAATGACGACGTTGAAGCAACTGCTTTTGACTTTATAGTAATATTGTAGTTAGTTTTTACTTGAAAAACACATAGTGCTTTTGTCCTGGTCTTTTAAACTTGAATGTTACTAATGGTATAATTAGCCATTAAACCCTGAGTGTTTATAAGGAGAAAGTATGGCAAGAGAATTTACCGTAATAATAGAACAGGATGAAGAAGGATATTACGTTTCGGAAGTGCCTGAGCTTGCCGGGTGTCACACCCAGGCGAAATCTCTGGATAAACTTATTGAGAGAACCAAAGAGGCTATTCAACTCTGCCTTGAGGTTACTGGAAAAGAGCGCCCATCAACCCATCTCATAGGCGTTCAAAAAATTGCCATATGAGCAGACTTCCCTCTTTAACAGGGAAGCAGGTGATCGCAGCCTTGAAGAAAGCTGGTTTCGTAACGGAAAGGCAAAAGGGTAGTCATGCCTTTTTGAGACATCCTGATGGCCGGGCCACCGTGGTTCCGGCACACACCGCGGAAACGATCGGCCCTGGCCTCTTGTCCAAGATATTGAGGGATGCGG
>JBEKJD010000112.1:2328-6543 GCA_050011415.1 Dissulfurispiraceae bacterium
GGATGCGGAACTTACAAGAGGCGATCTATTAAAACTTCTCAGAAAATAAAGTTCTGCCTAATGGCTGAATGTTTGTGTCACAGGCTCTCCAGAGCAAAAACAAACTAACCCACAACCGCCTTTTTTGTTTTTACGCAGTTGATTTTATAGTATAAGTTATAATAAAACGATGCACGCATATCCACGATTAGTCATTGCAGGAGTAAGGGGAGGGAGCGGTAAAACAATGCTCTCTCTCGCTGTTATCGCCGGGCTGAGGTCCCAAAAGGGATTGCAGGTAATTCCTTTTAAGAAGGGGCCGGATTACATTGATGCAGGCTGGCTTTCAATCGCAGCTCAGAGGCCGTGTTATAGTCTGGATCCATTTTTCCTTTCCGGAGAAGTAATAATAAATTCTTTTGCATTTCATGCCAGGGGCGATATTGCAGTTATTGAGGGCAACAGGGGGCTTTATGACGGAATGGATGCGGAAGGAGCATACAGCACAGCAGAGTTGGCCAAGCTGTTGAGAGCTCCGGTGCTGCTCGTAGTCGATTGTACCAAGATGACAAGGACCTCTGCTGCAGTGGTCCTCGGGTGCATGCATATGGACGATGGGGTAGCTATAAGAGGGGTGGTCCTCAACCAGGTGGCAGGGAGCAGGCATGAATCGGTAGTCCGGGCTTCTATTGAGAAGTATTGCTCTGTGCCTGTTCTCGGCGCTGTCCCGAGGTTGTCTCAGGACGAACTCCCCGAGAGGCACATGGGACTCACTCCCTACCAGGAGCATCCCGACACAGTAAAGGTGACCGCTCTTGCAGAAGAAATAGCACTCAAGCACCTGAACATGGATGCAATAACGGAATTCGCGATGGACGCGGGACCGCTGCCAATTACGGATTCCGGACCAGGGACTGCTGAATCCAGCAGTCCGCATTCTCAGTTGCGGATTGGAGTTATTCGTGACTCCGCATTTCAGTTTTACTACCCTGAAAACCTTGAGGAACTTGAAAGGCGCGGTGCTGAAATTATCGATATAGATGCCATTTCTGATACACGTATCCCCGACATAGACGCCCTCTATATCGGAGGAGGGTTTCCGGAGACGAATGCCATGCGGCTCGCCGAAAATGCCGGATTCAGGGAGTCCATAAGGCATATGGCGGAGACGGGGCTGCCCATTTATGCTGAATGTGGCGGGCTTATGTTTCTGGGCGACAGCATTATAGTCGACGGGAAAAAGTACCCGATGGTGGGATTATTTCCTATCGTTTTTCAAATGAAAAGGAAACCGGATGCGCATGGCTATACCATTGCCGAAATCGATAGGGACAACCCTTTTTATCCGGCAGGGACCATATTGCGCGGACATGAATTCCATTATTCGGAGGTTGCCGGACTTGGAGAGGGAATAATGCAGCATTCGGTTTTTTCCATGCGCCGGGGCAAGGGGATAAAAGATAAAAGGGACGGTATTTGTTATAAAAACGTGCTCGCCACATATACTCACATACATGCCCTCGGATCCCCTGCATGGACAGACGGGCTTATTAATTGTGCAGTGAAGTACAGGAGAAATGTGAAACGCGAATTGTGAAACGCGAAGGGAGAAAAGATGAATAGGAACACACCGGAGTGCCCTTTCTGCGGGCGTTTTATCAGTCGACCGGATGAAATAAAAACCGGGTTCGGCAGCGTGCTTGGCGGCTCATGCGAATGCGGCACAATATACGTTTGCGATCCTACCGGTCACAATACGGGCGAAGCTTACATGGAGGCCCTCGCCCTTGCAAAAGGGAATTGGCAGATCAGCGGGATAGAGGAGGACGTGGATTATGAGACGGTCAATCTGGACTATGACGAGAAGAGCCATCAGGTACTCTACTCGAAAGGGCACACCAGTCTGTCCGGAAGGCTCGTTTTTATAAAAGTGAAAGTGCGGCAAGAAGAAATTTCCCGTCCTGTGCACCGCGATATCATAGGGACAATAACACAGGGGAGCAAGGGGATGACAAAGGAGCGGGTACGGGATTTACTTGAATTGAGGGCCTGCGATGAGGTGGCGGCGATGGCCAGGCAGAACAAAGGTGTGATAAGGTGGCTCATATCATTCACGTATGATAAACAGGATGTGATAAGCTGGAGGGCTATTGAGGCTATTGGCGTTATTTCGCGGACTTTTTCGAAAGAAATGATGGAGGCCCTGCGCGACACAATACGACGGCTTTTGTGGTCCATGGGTGAAGAATCGGGAGGTATTGGCTGGAGCGCGGCTGAAATGCTTGGCGAGATAGTTTCGGGCGATCCTGATGCGTTTAATGACATTATTCCGATCATTTGGTCTTTTAAGGAGGAAGAGATGTTCCGGGCAGGCATTGTCTGGGCGATGGGACGCATTGCCATGCTTCGGCCTGAACTTGTCTCATTTGTTTTAGAGGACCTGCCTGAGATGATGGAAGACAGAAACCCGGTTGTCAGGGGCTATACGGTCCGGCTAATGGGCCTGCTGCCGGAAGCTTTAAGTACGGGGAGCGGCAGACAACAGATATCAAAGCTTTTAGACGATACTAGTCCTGTGCCGGTTTATAACGAAGGGGAATTGCTTACACGAACTGTCGCTGAAATCGCGCGCGAAGTTCTGCATAAAGCTAGCAAATAAAATTATAATTTAATTTTATTTGACCTTAGTGCTTGTTCTGTATTATTTTGATTACTCATCAAAGCGTTTATTTTTATATAGACTAATATATTAGACATATATAATATAAGATAGCGTAAAAATTGCGACAAGAAAGGAGGAAAGCATTATGCCTAATATCGAAGTCGGTGGAAAGCAATATGAAGTGGACGAGGATGGCTATATGACTGATCTGGAAGCATGGAACAAGGATATAGCTGTTTTCATGTCCAAGGGTGACGGGATTGATCTATCAGATTCCCATTGGGAGATTATAAACTTCCTGAGAGATTATTATTCGAAATATCAAATAGCTCCCATGATAAAGATCCTTGTTAAGGAAGTCGGCAAGGTTATGGGACCTGAAAAAGGCAATACAAAATATCTTTACGAACTGTTTCCTGACGGCCCCGCAAAACAGGCGTGCAGATATGCAGGACTGCCGAAGCCTACAGGTTGCGTGTAAACCGGCAATGTTTTTACACGAATATAAAAAATAAAAAAAACAGGTAGGGGGATTGCCTCCTACCTGTTTTTTGTATGCCGGGTGGGGAGGAAATGAATCTTATAGAGCTCCTGTCAGAAAAAAAAACTGCCATCTTGAAGAGGTGGCTTGATGCTACGTTTGATACTTATCCAGCCGAAACTTCCATTTTCCTTAAAAATCAAAAGGACCAATTTGCAAATCCTGTAGGCCATACCCTTGCACAGGGAACTGAAGCCATTTTTGATGCACTGCTATGCGGAACTGATGCTGAAAAATCAACTCTCTTTCTCGAAGGCATTATACGAATCAGGGCTGTTCAGGAAGGTCCTCCTTCCCGGGCCCTCGTCTTTATCTTTCTGTTGAAAGGCATAATAAGAGAAATACTCGGTCAGGCTGCACAGGAGCGCCCAATTGCTGAAGAACTGGCAGAACTTGACTCCGCTATTGATGCCATTGGCCTCCGCTCCTTCGACAGTTTCATGAAATGCCGTGAAAAAATTTATGAACTTAAAACAAATGAAACGAGAAATATGACCTACAGGCTCCTTCAAAAGGCCCGCCTGCTGCGCGAAATACCTGGAGAGGAACCTGGTCATGAGGAATGTAACAGTGACAAATCAATACAAAAAGAGGTAGCAAAATGAAAACGTTATTCCCTTTACTGGCAGTAATAACACTGATTTTGCTTGTTGTGGCAGGCGTACAGTTTGCAAATTTGCAGTTCCTGTTTGGGATTATTATCCCGTATGCAGCCTTGGCAACATTTGTTGCCGGGATAATCTACCGTGTATTGAAATGGGCAGGCTCCCCGGTGCCGTTTTGCATACCAACCACCTGCGGACAACAGAAATCATTGCCCTGGATCAAGCAGAACAAACTGGAAAACCCTTCGGGCTTGCCTGGAGTCATAGGCAGAATGGCGCTGGAGGTGTTTTTCTTCCGTTCTCTTTTCAGGAATATCAAAACTGAAATGAGAGCTGGGGCAAAGGTTGTTTACGGCTCTGACAAATGGCTCTGGCTTGCCGGATTGTCGTTCCACTGGTCGTTCCTTATAATACTCCTCAGGCATTTC
>JBEKJD010000112.1:6567-15761 GCA_050011415.1 Dissulfurispiraceae bacterium
TTTCAGGTTTTTCTCGATGAAACTGCCCTTCCCCATTCATGTTGTCGAAATTCTTGACAGTTTTCTGCAGATAGGCGTTCCCCTGCTCTATATGACCGATGTAGTGATTTTAGCTGCAGTGAGCTATCTTGTTATAAGAAGGCTGACTATCCCTCAGGTGCGCTACATATCGCTTGCAGCCGACTTTTTCCCACTTTTCCTCATCCTGGGCATTGCAGGCACTGGTGTGCTGATGCGTTACTTTACAAAGGTCGATATTATTAATGTTAAGCAATTGGCAATGGGGCTCATCAGCTTCAATCCTGCCATCCCCTCCGGCGGGATCGGTGTCATGTTCTACATACACCTTTTCCTTATCAGTGTTCTGTTTGCCTATTTCCCTTTCAGCAAACTGGTGCATATGGCAGGGGTTTTCCTCAGCCCGACGAGAAACATGGCAAACAACAGCCGTATGGTCAGGCGTGTGAACCCATGGAACTACCCAGTCCATGTCCATACCTATGAAGAATATGAAAACGACTTCAGGGCGAAAATGAAAATGGCTGAAATACCGGTCGATAAGGAGTAGAAATGGCGAAATTTACAACAAAACCCAACGAGCTGTCGAAAATAAACCTGGTCCCGCCACAAACCGAATGGATGGATACCCCTGTCGAGATAAGGGAGCATATGTTTTGCCATCCAGCCAAAATTAAGGACCTTGAAACCGTCGGATTCCCGAATGCGAGGGAGTGGCGGCCTGCCGACGAGGACTGGAAACTCCCGGCCAACTGGGAGAAAACTGTCCTGGACGGGATGCAGTCGCTTCTCAAAAAGTACCGTTCCTTCAGTCTATTCATGGATATCTGTGTGCGTTGTGGCGCCTGCGCCGACAAATGCCACTTCTTTATCGGGTCCGGTGACCCTAAAAATATGCCGGTGCTAAGGGCCGAGTTAATGCGCTCGGTATACCGGGGCAACTTTACCCTTGCCGGAAAAATACTCAGGAAAATAGCCGGGGCTCGCGAACTCACTGCGAATGTCATAAAAGAATGGTGGTATTATTTCTACCAGTGCACTGAATGCCGCCGCTGCTCGGTTTTTTGCCCCTATGGCATTGACCAGGCTGAAATCACCATGATGGGCCGGGAACTTCTCAATTTGTTGGGACTTAATATCGGCTGGATAGCCGGCCCTGTTGCTGCATGCTATATGAAAGGCAATCACCTCGGCCTTGAGCCGCATACAATAACATCCACCATCGAGCTCTTCGTTGATGATATCGAAACAATTACCGGCATTAAAATAAAACCTACCTTCAACAGGAAGGGAGCTGAAATACTTTTTGTCACGCCTTCCGGCGACCTCTTTGCAAACCCCGGCACGTATACGGCGATGGGCTATCTGATGCTGTTTCATGAGCTCGGTCTCGACTACACCTGGAGCACCTATGCCTCAGAGGGAGGCAATTTCGGTTTCTTTACAACCAATGAAATGGCAAAAAGACTTAATTCCAAAATGTATGCCGAAGCAAAACGCCTTGGCGTAAAGTGGATACTCGGCGGAGAGTGCGGGCATATGTGGAGAGTGATTAACCAGTACATGGACACCTGGAACGGTCCGGCGGATTTTCTTGAGGCACCGGTTTCTCCCATAACCGGCACAAAGTTCGATAATGCAAGATCAACAAAAATGGTACACATTGCCGAATTTACCGCTGACCTCATCAAGAACGGTAAACTCAAGCTGGACAAGAGCAGAAACGATCACCTGAAGGTGACGTTCCACGACTCATGCAACACGTCGCGCGGTATGGGGCTTCTTGAGGAGCCGCGGTATGTCATAAAGAACGTCTGCAACCATTTTTATGAGATGCCCGAGAACACCATCAGGGAGAAAACGTTCTGTTGCGGAAGCGGCACAGGGCTGAACGCTTCGGAGAATATGGAGTTGCGTATGAGGGGCGGATTCCCAAGGGCCAACGCAGTGAAACATGTGCATGACAAATATGGAGTAAATATGCTCGCCAATGTGTGCGCGATAGACAGGGCGACTCTTTCTGCTTCAATGGATTACTGGGTGCCGGGTGTAGCTGTTACCGGTACCCATGAGCTTGTCGCTAACGCCCTGGTAATGAAGGGTGAGAAGGAGAGGACGCTTGATATAAGGCTTGAGCCTCTTCCTGGAAAAGAAGGCAGCGAGGAGGTAAGCGAGAATGTATGACAGCGGGAAAATAATAGCAGGACTTCTTGTTTTTGTCGCAATCATTGCGTTCCCTTTTGTCTATAGCATGGGAACGGATATTGTTAAGCCCGAACCTAAAATCGACACTCCTGTTATTCAGCAAATGGCAGTTAAACAGTGTGTTGAGCCCAAGACGTTCATGAGAAGAGAGCATATGCAACTGCTGAACCAATGGAGGGATGAGGCGGTCCGCGACGGCAACAGGGTTTATGTAGGTTTCGAGGGAAAGAAGTACAACATAAGCCTCCAGAATACCTGCATGCATTGCCATTCGAACAAGAAAGAGTTTTGCGACACCTGCCATAACTTTATGGCTGTGCATCCTTACTGCTGGAATTGTCATTTCGTACCGAAGGAGAACAAATTATGAGCATGGACAGAAGACAATTTCTTAAAATTGCCGGCATCTCCACCATACTGGGAATCGGCGCGGCCACGGCTGTCAACGGTCTAAGGAATGGCGGTGCGGAGGCCTCGGAGTTTGAACCCGGCCCTGAAGCGCTGAAAGCAAAGCGCTGGGGTTTTGTTGTTGACATGAGCAAATTCAAGACTGACGAAGATTTTGCGCGGGTCATACATGCCTGCCACAGCATCCATAATGTGCCTGATTACGGCAACCCCAAAGACGAGATCAAATGGATATGGAAAGATACTTATGAGCACACTTTCGCGGACCAGGAAGAAAGGTATATGGCCGGGGACAGGAAGGAAAAGCCCTTCATGGTTTTCTGCAACCACTGCGACCAGCCGCCGTGCGTAAGGGTATGCCCGACCAAAGCCACTTTCAAGAGAAAAGACGGAATAGTCATGATGGATATGCACCGCTGCATTGGCTGCAGATTTTGTATGGCGGCCTGTCCTTATGGTTCGAGGAGCTTCAATTTCAGGGACCCCCGCGGCAAGGATGATAATGGCCGGCCTTTTATCAAAGAGCTTAATCCGGAATTCCCGACCCGCACCATGGGAGTAGTTGAAAAGTGCACGCTCTGCTATGAACGGCTTGCCAAGGGACTTAAACCGGCATGTGTCGAACAATCAGGAGGCGGCATTGTGTTCGGTGACCTGGAAGACCCGAATTCAGAGGTGAGGCAGCTCCTCGGCAAAAATTATACTATCAGGAGAAGACCGGAACTCGGGACTCAGCCCAGTATCTATTACATCGTAGGAGGGAATGAAAATGCTTGAGAAAGCTCTTGATGGCGGAAAGGGATACTGGAGCTGGATATTCTTATTGCTTGCTATAATCGGCGCTGGCTTTTTAGCCTATCTGATGCAGTTTAACTATGGGTTGGGCATTACCGGCCTTAGCAGGGACGTGAGCTGGGGTTTTTATATTGCCCAATTTACATTCCTGGTCGGCGTAGCCGCATCCGCAGTGATGCTCGTCATACCATACTACCTGCATAATTACAAGAAGTTTGGAAGGATCGTCATACTCGGAGAGTTTCTTGCAATCTCTTCGGTCATTATGTGCATACTGTTTATTTTTGTTGATCTGGGGCAGCCTATGAGAGTGATGAATGTTATGCTGCACCCGACGCCAAACTCTGTGATGTTCTGGGACATGATCGTTCTTCTCGGCTACCTTACGCTCAATCTTGTTATAGGATGGACCACGCTGGGCGCCGAGCGCAAAGAAGTGAAGCCCCCGGCATGGGTAAAACCTCTGATCTATATTTCCGTCCCTTGGGCTGTCAGTATTCACACGGTGACAGCCTTTCTCTACGCCGGTCTGCCTGGAAGGGAACTCTGGCTTACCGCTATTATGGCCGCCCGGTTCCTTTCTTCAGCATTTGCTGCAGGCCCTGCTCTGCTTATCCTGCTCGCTTTAATTGTCGGTAGGCTCACCACGTTTGATCCTGGAAAAGAGGCGATCCAGTCCCTGGCAAAAATAGTAACTTATGCCATGTGCATCAACGTGTTCTTCTTTCTGCTGGAAGTGTTTACCGCTTTTTACAGCAACATTCCGGAACATATGGCGCCAATTAAATATCTCTTCGTCGGGCTCGAGGGACATACAAGACTGGTCCCGTGGATGTGGACCGCTGCTGTTCTTGCGGTGGTGGGCATAACCTTGCTGGTGAACCCTAATACACGTAACAATGAAGGCATCCTTCCCTTTGCACTTATTGCGGTATTTGTTGCATCCTGGATAGATAAGGGAATGGGCCTGGTCATTGGCGGTTTTGTTCCCAATCCGTTTGGCAGGGTTGTTGAGTATTCGCCCACGGCGCCTGAACTGCTTATTACATTAGGAGTTTACGCAATCGGCGCTCTTGTCCTTACCGTGCTTTACAAGGTCGCGATATCTGTTAAGGCAGAGGTTGAGGCAGGCGGAGCAGGGGAGGCGCATCATTAAGGCCCGGATTTGATTTTTGCCACCCGGACATTTTAAAATATATGGAAAAACCGGGAGGTGTGGCTGCAATGTATATGGTTTCTGTCAATGTGGAGAAATGCGAAGGCTGCGAAGAGTGCGTGAATGTCTGCCCGCAGGCTGTTTTTAGGATGGTTGACTCCAAGTCTGATCCCTACCAGACAGGCGAGTGCGTATTTTGTGAGAGTTGCCTCGGCGTGTGCCCGACATCCGCAATTACGATAAACGAGATGTAAGCATCTTGTTGATTCCAGTACCGTAACAAAGGAGCCGGGCACCCAATACGTTATTCTTAGGCGTATTGAGTGCCCGGCTCCTTTTTATTCTTTTGCTATGCTATGGCAGTTTTATTTTTTCTGTATAAATATCTCCCAGTAGCCTTTGTCTTCCAGCTTGACCACCTCGATCGCGAATCCCTGTTTTTCTGCAAATCGCGGAAGGGAATCCTCGGCAGAAGCAGGGGCGTCACAAAGGATTTTGAGGATTCCGCCCGAAGGTATTTTTTCGAGCTGTTTTTTCGTCAATACCAGAGGATAGGGACAGACCCTCCCCAAAACGTCCAGTGTTTCCGCAGGTGTTTGTGATTTTAAGTCAGCCATTTTTATAATCCTCCTGTTTTGGTTATTTAGCAGAAGAGAAGATGGTCAGCCGACTCCATCGCCTTCTGGATTTCACTGTAGGGAACGATCTTTGCGTTGGTCTCTCCCCCGATATCTGCTGCGTCCATTATCAGGGCGTCCTCCTTGATGCCGAATCTCTCCACGTCCTCTTTACATATTAACACATTCAAATCGAGCAAAAGGGAGTTTTTTATATGCTGTTCCAGACTGGTGATGCCGTAATGCTTCATGGCCTGATGGCCCTTAAGGCAATTGAGTACGCCGTCGCCTATGAAACACACTACAGGTTCAACATTGTCTCCGTCCTCCAGATATATCTCTACGGTTTGGCTCGAAATCGCATGGGTCATTGCCAACCGCGAGCCTTCAATTTTATAAGGGAGAGTCCTGACAACAAATCCCAGTTTTTTTATAGCCATATTAATCTCCTCCTATATGAAGTACCCTGTCAGCGCTGAAAGCACTTGCAAGATACCAATCCATGCTGTGTCTTTGAAAACCTTCCATTGTGTCATCTTTTTTATAACCTCTGGCCTCCGCACACGCCTCGCACGCCGTTATCTGGAAATTGCCGGTGGCGACAAGCTCCTGAACTTTTTTTGCGAGGTGAGAGTAATCCTTAAATGCCTTCTGTCCCTTTTTGGAAAGCATCGTTGCATTTCCTGATGTCCATAGATCAACCTTGTGCCCCTTTTGTACGGCCGCTTCGGAAAGCTTGACCGCAAAGTCAAGGGACATAGATCCTACCAGTGATGAAAAGCTGCCTATTGTCAATTTTCCCATACGCGCCTCCTTTCAAAAATTATATCCAGATTATTTTTTCATAGTCATTGAAAATAAGATCTACAACATCGCCGTAAGTTACCACCTTAACGCGGCTGTCGACGTTTGCGGCGCTGCATCCCCTGCATTCAAGATCTTCAGACAGTACATAATATGCGGCCTTTTTATCGAGGACTGAACATGCCT
The DNA here is from genome assembly GCA_050011415.1 of Dissulfurispiraceae bacterium. Classification (GTDB taxonomy): domain Bacteria; phylum Nitrospirota; class Thermodesulfovibrionia; order Thermodesulfovibrionales; family Dissulfurispiraceae; genus JADFXI01. The sequence goes on from JBEKJD010000112.1 coordinate 12,757, forward strand.
TGCCGTTTTCCTTGATCGTGGCATGGTAGACGCCATTGCCGACCAAAATTATGCCGAGCTTGTCGGCGGTCAGCCTGTCAAGGACATCAGCACCTGTACGGTAGTCACTTAAAAAAACACCTAATTTCATGATCACACCTCCTTACAATCGTTTTTCAGTCCGGCAAGCAGACTTTAGTTCTATCGGTAAAAAATAAATAACAAAATTTATATTAAACAGAAGCCTTTTTATACCAGTACGACTATGGAATTGTCAATAGAGAATTGTCTGCAATAACAATATCTTATATGGGTATGCCAATAATTTATAGCAGACAGCACAGATAATAAGTACTCCGGATTAAAGTAATGCATACAGGAGCGTATCAACTTTGTCGATCAGCTCCTTAAATTTCCCGCCGTAGCTTTTTGAGCCGGCAAAGAGTTCGGTCCTGATTTTTTGAATTTCGGGGTTGTCACATGTTTCATAGGTGATAGGTCCATTCTGCATCGCATGCCTTTCAAGAATGAGGAGATGCATTGCCTTTTCTACAAAAGGGATAAGGGAGTCTTTGATCCTGAATACGTGATCAGCAATGAGAGACGGGTCAGCGCTGCTGTATTTTATACGTTCTGAAATTTCTTTAATCAGTACGTACAAAGTACAATATTCGAGCCCCCTGACTCCTCGCCGCCACTGCAATAGCATCGGGTTTCTCCAGAACCAGAGAAAATTGCGCTCACCGAGAGAAATTAATTCATCGACTGCTGATTCGAGGTCGGCAATTACTTCGGAAACCCCGCAGCCTGGACGCGGAAAATCCTGACGCGGGGACGCGGAGACGCGGGGACGCGGAGAAACAACATTGACGCTGTATCTTCGTGTTCCAGTATCTTCGTGTGCCTTTATCTCCGTGTCTCCGTGTCTCCGCGTCTCCGCGTCTTCTATACCTCCAAGGTAGCGCCATAGATTCTTCAGCACAACAGAGCCGTTTGTATCACCCGGGGTATCGAAATGGATCAGCGAGAGCAGCGCCATTCCCTCTCCATAGGTCCCTTCGACAACAGCGGGATCATTAACAAGACGGTCAGGATTGAGATTGATGCGATAGTGTTTTTCCATATCAGACCAATTGCCATAGCGCACTGTATCGCCCACACTGAGGTCTGAACTGAATGAGTCAGGCAGTGCATGGCTATAGGAAGCAAGTATGCTGGTGTCATTTCCATCCCGCAATAACTGCGAAGGCCACCATGCGTGGAATACCGGCTCTGTGATGCCCTGCCATATAGGGTGTTCAGAGAGATTCAGCCTTATTCTGCCGCTGAAACTCGGGACCCGCTCTTTTGTGGGTTTTCTGCTGAGGTTCAGCAGGCCGATCCCATCGAGGGTAGCAAGGCCGCCGCCGCCGCAAAAGCCGAGGTAATTGCCGCCGCTGCCGACAAATTCTTTAATTTTGATAATCCCTTCGGGGCCGAGCGTTTTGATTTTATTCGAAGCCCACCCGCCTGGAACAAAAAGAAGTTTGTACCTGGAAAGGACACCTTTCAGGATATCTTCGGAACGGACCAGATCAAAGGGCAGGCAGGCGGACTTCAAGGCCCTGTATGACATCAGTCCCCAGAGAAACGACTCATCCCAGAGGAATGCAGTTTTATTGTCACGAGTTCTTGACGGCATCGGGAAAGTTCTCATTATATGAGCGGTAATCAGCGCATTGCATCTGCACAAATATAATACAAGAAATACCGCCAAAATATCACATAATAGGAAGAGCGTTTGCAATTCAGACAGTAGATGAATCTGTAGCATTAGCTGAGTTCTTGGCGAGCGAGCGTTAAACAGGAGCGAAACTGACCGAAGGGAATTTTGCGACTGTAGCGAGACGAGCCTTAGAACTGTCAAAACGGAGTGAGCGAAAGATTCATTTACTGTCTGAATTGCAGGAAGATCGCCTGTAACGCCAATAAAGGAGAATAACATGCTGTTCATAAAGCAGATGTTTTAGGAACGTTGATGCTAAAATTGTTCCAATTATTTTGCTGCTATAAAGAATGTGCCGGCGCCCCCCACATTCTTGGGTCGAAGGTAAATGGTTGCGGTGGCTTATGGATTATGATCTTTCTGAAATCGGGATGCAGGGGATTTAATATTATATTATACTCATCACTTACTACCACTGACGGCACCCTCAATACAGCCGTCCTTTTCTCCTCGGCCCATTTGCTGCCTAAACTTTTGGTAGAAGACGGCGCTGGAACGATGCGCCACTCGGGAGGCAGTATTTTTTTATCGAACGTTTCTATCACTACGTCAGCCGGGATATCGGCCTGGAAACGAACAAACTCAATATTTTGGCCATACTCTCTGATACGTATAAAAAGTTCAAGAGCTGCCAGGGCCAGGGAGTCGGCACAATAAATCAGAGGCGCTCCGGGTAAGCTCCATCGTCCACCGCTAATCCTTGAACCCTCTCCTGAAAAGGCCCCGGCGGCCCTTTTCTTTTTTACTATCCGCCAGCATTTGGTCATGCCATTACGCCGTGCTCGATACGTTGAAGCAGGTTTTCAACTTCTCTTGCTCCTGCCTCGGTTTGGATCACCTCAAGAGGGATACGTTTGGCAAGATCGTATTGGGGCGCGTGTAACCACTTCCGCGCTGCATCCTCATCTTCGAACACCTCTGTTGCAAGCGCCAGGATATATGCGACGCGATAGAGTCGGTCGCTGGTAATCATATCGAACTTGCCCCCGATTTTTAACTTGCGCTGCATTGTGCGACTCGTTATTCCGATTAGACCGGATATTTCGTTATCGGTGATCTTCAAACTCTGCTTCACGAGTCTGCCAGCGTTAACATTGAACCCTGCCCTAATAAATCGATCAACCATCATGCCCGCGTTGTCCTGGCATCTAACTTTCCTTTTTGGCTTGCCCTCGTGCGCTATTGCCTTCGTTATTTGCTTAACACCAAGTAAAAGCAAAGCCAGATTTTCTGTGCTTTCGCCGGCTCTGCTTCCATACCA
>JBEKJD010000113.1:0-9153 GCA_050011415.1 Dissulfurispiraceae bacterium
ATTGAAATTTTTGCGGAAAATGTTATTCTATAAACCATGGCCCGCAGACCGGAAAGAACGGTTGAGGAGAATTACCTCAAAAGGATTGAGAAAAAGGTTGAAGACCTGAAAAACCTTTTTGCGATGTCGGCGCTGATTTCTTCGACACTCGATCTGAATGAGCTCATGCAACTCGTTATGGAAAAAGCGAGGAATGCCTTGCAGGCCGAAGCGTGCTCTATCCTTTTTTACAACAGGGAAACTGATAAGCTCGAGTTTGAGGTTGCCCTGTGCAGTGATAAGGCCACGTCCGAGATGCTTACGCAGAAAATCATACTCGATGTGGGGCAGGGCATAGCAGGATGGGTCGCTCAAAACCTCGTACCCCTGATTATTGATGATGTGAAGAAAGACAATCGCTTCTGCGCTGATATCGACAAGCAGACCGGCTTTGTTACTGAAAGTATTGTGGCCGTTCCCCTGATCGGCAGGGGCGGTCTTATAGGGGTTGCCGAGTTGCTCAATCCAAGAAGGAAGGATTATGATGCGGAGCTTTTTGAAATACTCTGCAGACAATTTGCGATAGCTATCGAAAATGCATTGCTTCATAAGAAATCGATCGAAAAAGAGCGTCTCAGGCAGGAGCTTGAGATCGCCTCGGAGCTTCAGAAGAGTTTTCTCCCCTCATCGCCCTTTTTAAAAAAAGGCAATGTCTCTATCAGCGCAATAAATATCTCTGCTGCACAAGTCGGCGGTGACCTCTATGATTTTATAGAGCCGGCTGAAAATACGGTTGGAGTGATTATAGGAGACGTATCAGGCAAAGGTGTTTCCGGGGCCCTATATATGTCCAAAATAATAAGCGATTTCAAGTACCTGGGGATCTCCATAGATTCCCCCGATGTTGTTCTGAACCGCCTTAATGCACTGCTCTCTGACGCGCCTCACGGCATGTATCTTACCGCCGTTTACATTATTATCGATTCTATCACTGGGGCCTTTCGCGTTTCTGCTGCCGGTCACCCGCCATTCCTGCTCATAACAAAGGACGAAGTAAGGGTCATGGATGTCCTTTCAGGGCCGCCACTCGGAATACTTCCCGCAGAGTATCCTTTTACTCTGATGAGTCTTGCTGCCGGAGACAGGCTGTTCTTATTCACGGATGGCGTTTTTGAGGCAAAGAATAAATCGGGTGAGCGGATAGGGTTTGATAACCTGGTCGAATTTGTGAGAAGGCATAAAGATACGAGCCGGCTTTCCGACATGGTAGTCAATTATGTGAAAGACTTCTCGAAAGGAACTGAAATGGCGGATGATCTGACCATGGTGGAAATCGCTTATTCAAATAGTCTATCAGCATGAAACTGCAATACAGAAAATACAGGGCAATTTTTCTTTGCGAGCGAATAGCCCGCTGTGCCAATCCTGTTGTCTATACCGAACACCATCTGCATTCCAGTTCTATATGTGGGCTCGGCGTTACTCGCCCACTGCAGAGAACCCAGGCGCTCGACTGCAGAAAAACAACCCTGTACTTTCTGTATTGCAGAGCATGAAAAACTCGGTGGTTATCACGGTCCCTTCCCATCCGCAATATTTGTCGGTGATAAGGGCGGTAACCGCTCAAATGTGTGTTCTCTCCGGAATGTCGGACAGTTCGGTTGAAGAGGTCAAGGTTGCTGTAGATGAGGCGTGCTCCAATGTCATGAAATATGCCTATCGCGGGAATACCGACAGGCATATTGTTATACAGTACCGGATTATCAGGGACAGTTTTGAGGTTGTTATCGAGGACAGCGGCCTCAAGGCGCGTCCGGAAGCTATCGAAGGCAGGGACCTCGACGACATACGACCGGGAGGACTGGGTGTGCATTTGATAAAGAGGGCCTTTGATACGATGGCGTTCGATAAAAGGAAAAAAAGGGGAAACAGGCTCAAGCTTATTAGAAACAGAAGGGGATAAAAATGACGGTCACTCTCAAAGAAATGAGCGGTAAGAAGATAATGACGCTTTCGGGTGAAATTGATATGAGCGCATCTCCATTATTGAGAAAGGAGTTAATGTCCCTGGTCAAAAAAAAGGTTGATCCAATATTGGTTGACTTTGAATATGTTTCGTATATCGATAGCTCAGGCATTGCTACATTCGTAGAGGGATTAAAGGGCATGACGGCTTTCGGGGGAAAACTCAAGCTGGCTGCGATGTCTTCCAGTGTCAAGGAGATATTCAGTTTCTCAAAATTAGACAGGGTATTTGAAATCTACGGAAGCATAGACGATGCGATCAATAGCTGAAACTTTTTTCGGAGCAGTAGGGAGAAAAGCTTTTGAGTCCCTTAAGAACCTGCGTGATTCTTCAAAGCTCATTAATACCACTTTTTATTGGACAGTCATATCACCTTTTAAAGGCAAACCGCTAAGGCTCCGTGCAAGCGTTTCAGAAGTCGTAAAGACCGGCTATGACTCGATACCTATTGTGTCTGTCATCGCTTTTTTTGTCGGCATCATCCTTGCGTTGCAGTCGGCATACCAGCTCAGGAAGCTTGGAGCACTTATTTACGTGGCAAGTCTTGTCGGTGTTTCAATAACGCGGGAACTCGGCCCTATACTGACGGCAATTATTGTTGCAGGCAGGAGCGGTTCCGCCTTTGCCGCTGAAATAGGTTCAATGAAAGCTGCCGAGGAAGTTGACGCGCTTGTCAGCATGGGCATCAATCCTGTGCGTTTTCTCGTGGTGCCGAAGCTTATCGCCCTTATGCTTATGTTGCCTGCTCTCACCATTATCGCAGACGGCGTAGGACTTTTCGGCGGGTTTTTCTTTTCGGTCGGCATGCTTGGAATCCATCCTGCCAATTACATTCAGCAAACGTCAAACTCACTGATGCTGAAGGACGTTTTTACAGGATTGGTCAAGGCGTGGGCCTTCGGCGTGGTCATCACCATTGTAGGGGCCTATCAGGGTTTTAAAGTCGAGGGAGGCGCCGAAGAAGTCGGCAGGAGAACAACTTCATCGGTAGTCGCTTCGATATTTATGGTTATTGTATTCGACCTTTTCTTTACAGTGCTTTTTTACTATCTTACTTAAATGGCGAATATGGAAAATGCAATAAGAGTTAATGACCTGGTTACCTATTACGGAGACCGTCAAATTCTGAAAAACATCTCCTTTGCAATATCTCGCGGGCAGACGACAGTAATTTTGGGCGGGAGCGGCTGTGGGAAAAGCACTCTTCTCAAGCACCTTATCGGCCTTTTACAGCCTGCAAGTGGACAGATCCTTATCAACAACAGAAACATTGCAGTAATGAACGATGAGGAGTTGGACGAAATCAGGAAAAAAATGGGCGTTCTCTTCCAGGGCGCCGCACTGCTTAACTCGATGACTCTTGCTGATAATGTCGCTCTTCCCCTCAGAGAGCATACGCTTCTGGAAGAATCTACGATACAAATAATGGTACGAATGAAACTTGATCTTGTAGGACTCGCGGGCTTTGAGCATTTTTATCCCTCGCAACTATCGGGCGGTATGAAAAAACGGGCGGGCCTTGCCAGGGCTATGGCACTCGATCCGGAATTTCTCTTTTTTGACGAGCCGTCTGCCGGACTCGATCCAGTGACCGCTGCCGGACTCGACAAGCTGATCCTTAAATTAAGAGATGTTTTCAAAATGACAATTGTTGTGGTTACTCATGAACTCCCCAGTGTATTCATGATTGCCGATTATGTTATTATGCTTGACTTGGGCAACGTAATCTTTACCGGAACTCTTGATGAATTACGTGTATCAGAGCATCCGAAGGTGCGTATGTTTCTTGAAAGACGACCTGAGGATGAAAAGTATAGCCCCGAAGATTATTTCAAATTTATTGCGGGAGACTGAAATTAAATATTTCATTTTTCATAATCACGTTCCCGGGGAGGAAGCTTGGCTTATATGAAAGAAGAGATTAAGGCCGGCATCATTGTGGTCTTATCGCTTGTTATCTTGACCGGATTTATTATCCTGATCGGCGGCAGCCAGCTTTTTGAAAAGCTGGACATATATTATGTGAAGGTAAAGAACGCCGCGGGCCTGGAAAATGGAGCCAGTGTGAAGCTCGGCGGTGTCAGGGCAGGCAAGGTGATCGATGTCAGGGCCCCTGAAGCGGCAGGCAACCCTGTTGTTATAACAATAGGAGTGAAAAAGGGGACGCCGCTTTACCGCGGGACAAAAGCATCGATAACGCAAGTCGGATTTGTCGGCGATATCTACCTGCTTCTTTCTGTTGAGAAAACCACTCCTGAACTCATCAGGGCGGGAACGGAAATACCTGCAAGTGATCAGGTCAATTTTGACATGCTCATGGCGCGTCTCGATGAGATATCCGGATCGGCAAATGGGCTTATCAACGATGCCAGGAAGATGTTAAGCAAAAAGAATATTGAGAACATTGGAAAATTAATTGAAGACACTGATCATGCTATATCATCCGGCTCCTCCAGCCTTGATAAATTAGCTGTTTCATTGAACAACACCACTGGTAAACTTGACCGTGTGCTCACTGAAGTTGAAGGGTTGGTCAAGGGGAACAAGGGAGAAATCACGCTTCTTGTAAAGAAGGCGAGAGAGGATATGGAAAAAGCCGGAGACATGATAAAGGCCTTCGAGGAAACGGCCAAATCTATTGATAAAACGTCACGTTCTGCGGATAGGGCGATAAACCTTCAGTCAGAGAACATTGACGCGCTCATTATTTCTTTGACCAAAACAACCGAGGACCTCCGTGAGGTGATGCAGGAGATCAAGAACAAACCATGGAGTATTATCTATAAGGAAGGTACTAAAGGGGAGGAATAGGATGCTGAAGCGTTTCGCCGTTATTGCCTTTGCATGTTTATTGGCTGCTTGCTCGCTGCCTGAAACCAGGATTTACAGCCTTGATATGCCTCATAACAAGGCGGCCGGGAACACAAAGGCTGTTTCGTCTCTCACCATACATATTGATTCTCCCCGCTACCTGGACCAGCCTTATATAGCGCACAGGAATTCCCGCTACAGTCTTATAATTTCCAAATACTCAAAGTGGGACACGTCACCTGACGATCTCGTAAAAGAAACATTCAGGGACGCCCTCTCCACTTCAGGGCTTTTTCGGGAGGTCAGGCTCTCCCATGCTGTGCCGACCGGCTTTTATTTGCTTGCGATAAACCTGAAAAAATTCGAATTGCTTGATACTGCTGAAGGCGCTTCAGGAGAAATAGAATTTGATGCGGCATTGTTTTCTCCTGACGGCAAAGAATTATTCCGCCGGACTTTCTCAAACAAAACAAAACTGGATGACGGGTCTTTTTTAAGTCTCGCAAATGCGCTCAGCAGAGGACTTGGCGAGGGAGTAAACGAGGTAATATCGGGTATCTCCGGTGTGGTCCCTGCATTATGATATAGCTGCACGGCGTACTTTAACCTCTCACCTATAAGCTCTGGTCCATTACTATCGGGAGTCGGCCCCCTTACTATCAGGTTGCTTGCACAAATTTGGTTTTGGTTGTTACTATAAAAGACATGGTCAATATTTTAAAGAAAATATTCGGGACAAAGAACGAGAGGGTGCTTAAAAGGCTTTTTGAGGTCGTGGACGAAATCAACGTCCTGGAGCCCTCGGTCGCGTCGCTTGGTGACAGTGAATTAAGGGCAAAAACTGATGAATTCCGGCGCAGGCTGGGTAGCGGCCAATCACTTGACGATATTCTGAAAGAGGCCTTCGCTGTTGTCAGAGAGGTGTCGAAGCGCTTTTTGAACATGAGGCACTTCGATGTCCAGCTTATCGGCGGTATGGTGCTCCACGAAGGCAGGATTGCGGAGATGAAGACAGGGGAAGGGAAGACCCTTGTCGCCACATTGCCGGTATACCTGAACGCTCTCGACGGCAAAGGCGTCCATGTGGTAACGGTGAACGATTACCTTGCAAAAAGAGATGCCCAGTGGATGGGAACTATCTACCATGCCCTCGGCATCTCCGTTGGTGTCATCCAGAACGACAGTTCTTTTCTCTTCGACCCGTCCTACCTTTCCCATGATAAACGTTTCAACAACCTGAGGCCCTGCACTCGGTCGGAAGCCTATCTCGCCGATGTTACGTACGGTACCAACAACGAATTCGGTTTTGATTATCTCAGAGACAATATGAAATACGATTTGGCCGAATACAGCCAGCGGGAGCTGAACTACGCAATCGTTGATGAGGTGGACAGCATCCTTATCGACGAAGCGAGGACTCCGCTTATCATATCGGGGCCCTCCGAGGAGTCCACTGATAAATATTATAAGGTGAACCGTATTACCCCCGGACTTAAGGCTGAAGATGATTTTAAGATAGACGAGAAATTAAAGACCGTTATCCTCACCGAGTCAGGAAACTCGAAGGTTGAGAGACTCCTCGGCGTCAGCAACCTCTATGACCCGTCGAATATAGAACTCGTTCATCACGTTCTCCAGGCCCTGAGGGCCCATCACCTTTACAAGAGGGACGTAGAGTATGTAGTGAAAGACGGCGAGGTGGTCATAGTTGACGAGTTTACCGGAAGGATTATGCCGGGCAGGCGGTGGAGCGACGGGCTGCATCAGGCCATCGAGGCAAAAGAGGGTGTCAAGATAGCCAGCGAAAACCAGACCCTCGCTACTATCACCTTCCAGAATTTCTTCAGAATGTATAACAAGCTTGCGGGCATGACCGGTACGGCTGATACAGAGGCCGCGGAATTTGCACAGATATATAATCTCGAAGTGGTTGTGATCCCGACAAACCGGCCGTTAATAAGGCCCGACTTCCCGGACATGATTTACAAGACCCACAGGGCCAAGTTCGATGCTGTTATAAGAGAGATTGAGGAGTGCCACAAGAAAGGCCAGCCGGTGCTTGTCGGAACTACTTCGATAGAGAAATCCGAGCTTCTGAGCAGTTTGCTGAAGAAAAAAGACGTCAAGCATTCTGTGCTCAATGCCAAATACCATGAGAAGGAAGCGGAGATTGTGGCCCAGGCCGGGCGGCTTGCCGCGGTGACTATCGCCACGAACATGGCCGGCAGGGGGACTGATATTGTTCTTGGCGGCAATCCCGACGGGCTTGCTCGGGAACTCCTTAAAGACAAGTCCGATTACACCGAAGAAGATTTTGCTGCAGCTGTGCAAAAAGCAAAAGTTATTTGCGAAAAGGAGAAGCAGGAGGTTATCAGCGTTGGAGGGCTTCATATACTGGGTACCGAACGCCACGAGGCGCGGCGTATAGACAACCAGCTTAGAGGCCGGTCAGGAAGGCAGGGGGACCCCGGATCGTCCCGGTTTTATCTGTCGCTTGAGGATGACCTCATGAGGATTTTCGGTTCCGACAGGATAAGCGGGCTGATGAATCTCCTGAAAATGGAGGAAGATATTCCCATTGAGAACAAGATGGTGTCCAAGGCAATAGAGAATTCACAGAAAAGGGTGGAAGCCCACAACTTCGATATCAGAAAGCACCTGCTTGAATACGACGATGTAATGAACAAGCAGCGAAAGGAAATCTACTCGTTCAGGCTGGAAGTATTGCAGCTGGAGTCCATGAAGGACAGGATACTCGATATGATTGAGGATGAGGTGGATTCGCTGCTTGGGGTTTGCTGCCCGGAGAATGCCGATTCCGGGGAATGGGACATCAAAGGACTGGGTGACGCTTTGTACGGGACTTTTTCCGTAAACATGCAGCGTGATCTTCCGCATGCGCAAGGCGAACTCCATGATGCTATTGTCTCCGGGGTTAAGGAGCAGTATGAGAACAAGGAAAAGGATGCCGGTCCGGAGATAATGCGTTATATGGAGAAGGTGATTCTGCTCCAGGTGATCGATGCACAGTGGAAAGACCACCTTCTTGGTATCGACCATCTCAAGGAGGGGATCGGGCTGCGTGGGTATGCTCAAAAGGACCCGCTTGTGGAATATAAGAAAGAGGCGTTTGAGCTGTTTGCAGATATGTCTCAACGGATAAGTTCAGAGGTCCTCATGCGGCTCTTCAGGATCCAGGTTAAACATGATGGCGAAACAGCGATGCAAGAGCGGCCCCGGCAGCAGCAGCTTGTGTTTAACCGCGGTGACGGTGAGGGGGCGCGGCAGCCGGTCCATAAGGATAGAAAGACAGGAAGGAACGATCCCTGTCCTTGCGGGAGCGGCAAGAAATACAAAAAATGCTGCGGGGCCAAATAAAATGCAGAGTCGGCGCTAAAGACAGAATCGGTGAATCGGGGAGCCGGTGAATCGGAGCAGCTATACAAATTAGACTTTTGCCTTTCTATCTTTTTCTCCGATTCTCCGGCACTCCGATTCTCCGTTTCAGTCTTCCCTTGCAAATCTAATGTTGAAATTATATAATCTAATCGCAACATATTGACGACGTGAGGAGAATGGGGGGTGCTATGGCTCGGACTGTAGGTGCTGTACCGGAGGTTTTAAAGGTTGGGACGAATGAGATGGAGCTTGTCGTCTTCAGAATGTTCGGTTCACATCCTGACGGAACTCCTGATATTCTTGATTATGGTGTCAACGTTGCAAAGGTAAGAGAAATAATTCCCATGCCTACCCTGACAAAGGTCCCCGATATGCCTGCCTATGCAGAAGCCCTTGCACAAGTCAGGGGAGAAGTGATCCCTATTGTCGACCTCGGCAAATGGATGAAAGTGACTCCGCCCGCAAATATGGAAATACGGCTCAAGGTCATCGTGCTCGAAATGCTTGGGACCACCGTAGGGATGATTGTTCACGAGGTAGAGCGTATACGTCGGATAAGATGGGACCAGATTAAGCCGCCTCCGTCACTTTTGCAGGCAAAGCACAGCGGCAGGGTCACGGGAGTGACTAAAATAGATGATGAAGGCGATTCGCTGTTGCTTATCCTCGATCTTGAGAGCGTTATATCTGAAATGGGCGGCCTGGTCCAGAAAGGTGAGATAGCACTGGAAGAGATCGAGAGCATCGGGAAGAAAAAGCTGAAGGGTACAGTGCTGATAGCCGATGACTCCTCTGTTGCCAGGAGAATACTTAAAGACACTCTTGAAAACGCCGGTCTTCATATCATAGAGGCGATTGACGGCAAGCAGGCGCTTGAAATCCTCAATGATTTTTTAGCAAGGATCGGTGACCCGCCGATTACCGATTTCGTTCATCTT
>JBEKJD010000114.1:0-11923 GCA_050011415.1 Dissulfurispiraceae bacterium
ATCCGGCTTGCAAGATTAGAACCTTGGTCCCCGGTATGGTATTATTATAAATAGAGTCTGCATATAAACTGCAATTTTTTTGTCTCGAACGCAGCGCCGTTATCTGTCACTCCGGCTTGTCCGGAGTCTATCAGTTGCGTGAAAGATTCCGGACAAGCCGGAATGACAGAAAGACGTGATTTTATAAACAGACTCTAAATAATTATCAGGAGGTCTGAAAAAATGCCGAACATTGAGTATGGAGGATTAAAAATTGCCGTTGATGATGAGGGATACCTTGTAAACAGCGAGGACTGGAATGATAATGTGGCGTGCGCATTAGCGGAGAACGAAGGGGTGGATGAACTCACAAATGACAGACTGGATATAATACGGTTCATGCGCGAGTACTATAAAAAATATAACTTTTTCCCCATTCTGCGTACCGTATGTAAAAATGTCCATCAATCAAAGGAATGCTTCCACGACACATTTCTCGATCCGCTTACGGCATGGAAAATAGCAGGACTCCCCAAGCCGGATGAGCACGTAATCGCCGACTTGCGTGGAGAAGGCGGGGTCGTATAAAGATATTACGGCCATGCAAAAGAAGGTCATTGCTGTCATAGGCGCTGGAACCGCGGACAACGAATTGCTCGCAATAGCCGAAGAGGTTGGAAGGCTTATAGCGCGGAATGGCGCTATCCTTGTGTGCGGAGGGCTCGGCGGGGTCATGGAGGCCGCTGCCAGAGGCGCCAGGTCAGAGGGTGGCATAACGGTCGGCATACTGCCGGGTCTTAATAAGAGCGATGCCAATCCTTACATTGATGTGCCGGTTGTCAGCGGAATTGGAGACATGAGAAATTCTATTATTGTCCGCACCGCTGATGTCCTGATAGCAATCGGCGGAGAATACGGCACGCTCTCAGAAATAGCATTAGGACTCAAAAGCGGAAAAAACATCATCGGCATAGGCTCCTGGGATATAAAAGGGATAATCAAAACAGACAGTGCCGAAGATGCTGTAAGCCGGGCTTTATCTATAGCAAAAGCAGGCTGAGGGTAAGGTTGAGGCTGAGAAAAGTTATTTCTTAACCTTAACCTGTATCTTAGGAGGAGGGAGCTATGAAGGCGATTCGGGTCAATGCTTTTGGCAATCCTGAAGTCATGCACGTTGAGGAAATCCCTGATCCGATACCAGGACCTTCTCAGGTGGTTGTAAGGGTGCATGCCGCTGGTGTTAATCCGGTTGATGCGTATATAAGGTCCGGACAGTATGCTTCAGTGCCTGAACTCCCGTACACTCCGGGCATGGATGCGGCCGGCGTTGTCGAATCCACCGGAGAAAAAGTTGCAGGGACCCTTGTAGGCGAAAGGGTTTACGTTTCAAGGTCTCTCAGCGGCACTTACGCTGAAAAAACGCTCTGTATGGAATCCCAGGTGCACCGCCTCCCTTCCAGCATATCGTTTTCCCAGGGCGCGGGAATCGGTGTACCGTATACCACGGCATATTATGCCCTTTTCTATAGCGCCCACGCCCTTGCAGGGGAGACAGTACTCGTCCACGGCGCAAGCGGCGGCGTCGGGACAGCAGCAGTTCAGTTGGCGCGCAATGCAGGAATGACTGTTATAGGCACCAGCGGTACCGAACAGGGACGCGCCCTGTCTGTAGAACAGGGGGCACATTACGTTGTCGACCACAGTGCCCCTGACCACATGGACCGGATACGCACAATAACAGTGGGCAGGGGCGCTGATGTCATACTGGAGATGTTGGCCAATATCAACCTGGGCAAGGACCTCGGCGCCCTGGCATTCGGCGGAAGGGTTGTAATAATCGGCAGCCGGGGCAGTGTGGAGATCGACCCGCGCATTGCCATGAGGTCCAATGCCGCGATACTCGGAATGGTCATCCTGAATGCTGCGGAACACCAGCTGCGCGGTATTCATGCGGCGCTTGCAGCCGGTCTGGAAAACGGCACGCTGCATCCGGTAGTCGGAAGGGAATTCCCTTTGTCCGATGCCGTCAGTGCACATCATGCGATCATGGAGACTGGCGCATACGGCAAAATCGTGCTGCTTCCCTGAAAAAATTTAAACTGCTTATTTAGATTTTGATTTGTGTTTTAACGGTCGAGGCGCTGGAATACCATAAAACATGCCTTCGGCGCTGATATCTTCATCAATATCCGGCCAATGTACCCCGTCCCCATCGCCTATAATTCTGTAATTTGCGCGCTGCTTTGGTGTCGCCTCAGATAGTCGCCATGACCATGCAAGCGGAACGCTTATTATACGTCCGTCAACAAGATAAGCAGTAATTGTATCCTTTGTGACGCTAATATTTTTAATTCTTACTTCTCTTAATTTCAGCGCAGTGCTCATCCCATGCCTCCAAACAGTCAAAACTATAAAAGGGAAAACGATACTGTCCCTGGAAATTTTTAATCGTCGGCATATCAAATTATATAGGGTTTACCAAAAAGTTGTCTATTCATTTGGGGAAAGAGGGTTAGTCGTTACCAATATTTTTCATCTGAGCTTTATAGGCAATGTCCTGTTTGACGAGGGGTTCCAGTACCGCATCGAAGTGGCGTTTTCTACAGTCAACACCTTTCATTTCTCCGTCGCGTACAAGTTTCAAATACCGGCAGCCTCCAAAGCACAATGGCAGGTAAGCGCAAGCGAGGCACTTTTCATTCTTCCAGTTGTCCAGGTTATGAGACAGATGGTAATCCCTTATACCGGTAATCAGATCGCCGACGCAAAAGTCCTTCCTGCCTATCAGCCCGGCACAGCCCTTAAGTAATGTAAGAGGCTGACCCGCTTTGTCCCACAATCTCAGGGTTTCATACTCAGACCATGAGAGCATCCTGCAAATCACCAGAAAACACCACAATATCACCTTCGAGAACCCCACAGTTGAGAAGCTCACCTGCGTTTAATTCAAGTGCATACTGAGCTGGCACCGGAGAACTGTATTTTAGAGTCTCTTGGCCGTAGGTTTCCACCAACATGGTGGCCAACCCGACAATGCGCATGTCAGAACCGATGAACGCGATATCCAAGCTGATAAAGCAATGCCGCATGCAGAAAGTCAGAATTTGAGGTTCTGAGTAGATAAACAACATCCCATGGCCAACAGGAATAAAGGGACGATAAGAAAGACCTCGATAATGCTGTTCCTGCGTTATGGCGAGTTCGATCGTAAATGTGGGATAGCGAATAGTTCCTAATGATTGTAGTTGTTGTCGAGTACGTCTTGCAATGTCTCCGGGGATGATAGTGCACCGAGAGTCCGAACTCATAATCATTTCTGAGCTTTATAGGCAATGTCCTGTTTGACGAGGGATTCAAGGACAGCGTCGAAATATGGTTTCCGGCAGTCAATGCCTTCCATGTTGCGTTCCCGCACAAGCTTCATGTACCTGCACCCGCCGAAACAGAGTGGCAAATAAGCGCAGTTCAGACATTCCTCGTTCTTCCAATTGTCGAGATTATGGGACTGCCGGTAGTCGGATAAGCCCGTCTTTACGTCTCCGACCCTGAAGTCTTCTCTCCCGATAAAGCCGGGGCATTTGTAAAAGGCCCCGTCATAATTAACATATAAGCGGTCTTTCAATTGGACCATGCAGGGCGCGGGAATGAGTTTGGGCACGGCGTATCCTCTTTTCATGATCTCTTCTCCCAGGAAAATTGACGCATCAATTACCCATTGCTCATTAAAACAGTCACATCCCCCATGAAAATTCGGAGGCGCAACATCCGGAGTTTCCCTGGATACGGGGCCAAATCTGACCATTGGTAAGAATTCCGGGGTAAGGCCCTGTTCGGACAAGAAGTCTAAAAGATGCGGGAACTCCCTGTAGTTTAAACCTGTATAATTGCCGTTTAATTGTATACTGAGAATATTCCCGACATCTTTTATGTTCTGTACGATTGTTTTGAAACTGCCGCTGCCGGACAGGAACGGTCTTGAGGCGTTATGTAAGTATTCCGGGCCATCAAGTGTTATGGCAGCATCTTTTATTCCAACAAGTTGAAGCCTCGCCGCGTAGCTTCGTGTCAGCAGCGTCCCATTAGTAACAATACTTGCTTTATAGGTGATTTTATTTTCTTCCGAGAAATTCTTCAGGCGGCCTGATATATATTCGATGAGATCGATGCTGAGGAGCGGCTCGCCTCCATAAAATACGATCTGCAGTTCTTCCTTATGCTTATCCCTGATATTATTTATAGCAAATTCAACAAATGCTTCCGCAGTTTCACGGGACATATAGAAATTGCCCTTTCTGTTTCCCTCGAAGCAGTATACGCAGCCGAGATTGCAGTTGAGGTTCATGACTGCCGTGGCCTTGAATACATGGTCTTCGGCATTGAGCTCTTCGATTAACCTTAACATCTCGGATTTTTCGGAGGCATGATCATTCACAATAAAACCAAGGTTTGTCAGGGTCTCCTTCTCTTCGTCGGTTATCGAACCTGACTCTATATCTTTAAGCATTGCTTCGGGCAGGATTATATTTGAAGCAGTCTTTGTCGAGAGCATTACAACTGAGGTCGGGTCTTCCCTGTGGGGGTATATTTTGCAGTATCTGGACAGAAGCATGCGCTTTTCACACATGATACTGCGGAAGAGCGGTTACAGCTCTCCCGCAGTAAACCATGCAGGATTACTTTGGATTGGGCCCTTTAGGACAACAATCGCCTTGCAACAACTCTTTTCTCGATACGCCTTTGCTTACAATCACAATACGTTTCTCCATCTAAGCCTCCTTGTATGGGAACTGCTCCCTCTAAGGATGAGGGAGGAAAAAATTATTAAAATTTATATCTCAAGCCACCCTCGAACCATCTGCGCGCATTCGCATATTCCAATATCGTGTACTGGGCCCCGTCAAAAATATTGTGGCCTGTAAGGTACGCTTCCACTGTAGAATCTTTACCCTTATAAAGCTTCTTACTTACATTTACGTCAAAAAGCATTGAGTTGTATTTGCCCTCATAGTAGCTCTGTGCATTCTCCCAGATATAATAACCCTTGATAAGTGCCTTTAACGACTTTTTGTCATCATACTGAAGAGAAACACTGTAGGTACTGGTAGGATAGTCCATGACTTTTTCACCGGTCGTCAGGTCTGTTGTTTTTATGAACGAAGCCGCTGCTGCCAGAGTTAAGTTATAGAATGGAACAGTCCTTAACTCTATCTCCTCCCCCTGTCTACGGATTTTCTCGGTGTTCACGTACGTATATGTCCATGTATTTGGATCAAGTATCTGAGTGGTCAGGCCGTTTCGTATGTTATGACAGAAGAAGGTTGCTTTTAGCCAGAGATACTCTAAAATGCGTGTTTCTACCCCTGGCTGATAAGACCATACCTCCTCAGGCTTGAGATTTGCGTTATGTCTGTAATATTGGGAATCCCCATATAGCTCACCTACTGACGGATCATTAAACCCCCTGCCTGCATATAATCTCAGGATTGTTTTATCGCCTAAGGCATAGGTCATGCCCAAACTGGGACTGAAAAAGCTGCTTAAATATTTGGTGGAATCCATCCTTATGCCGGGAGTGACGGTAAACTTGCCAAGGGAGATTGTATCATTGGTGAAAATCGCCCATTTGGCTTCATTCTGATTTCCATTAGTAAAGTCAGATTCCTTTATAACCCAATAATCAAAGTCCGAGCCGATAACAACCTGTTGGTTAGGCAGGCTCCACAACAGCTTAGCGCTTGCGCCGTTTTTACTGTCTTCCTCTTTATAGGTCCCATAATCAGCCCCCGTGCTGTATATGGTTTCGATATAATTAAAATTCTGGAGAGCTGTCCTTAATGAGACAATGGCCTGGAGGTCTTCATTTAACTTCGTGGTCAGCGTAGCAGTTGCAAAGAGGCTGTTGGAAACATTCTTATAATACAGATCATCTATGGCAGGCCAGTTGCCCACTTCATCCGACTCATTATTGTACAAAAGGGTGAATTTTATGTCTGTATTTTCGGCAATTTTATATGATACTTTTGTATATGTGCTGTTAGAAAATGCATGCTGGAAGGGCAGTAAGCCGTCGGTATGCAACGTGCCGGTATACAAATAATAACCGAGTTTGTCCGTCCCGCCTGAGACATCACCCTTGAAGTCGTAAGTGTTTTTCTCGCCATAAGAAGCAGCAACTGTACCGGAAGGCTTTGAGTTAAGGTCGCCGGACTTTGTTATTACATTTATCACTCCTCCCAGGGATGACCCCCATGCAGAAGATGCAGGCCCTTTTATTATCTCGATCCTTTCGATGTTCTGGACAGGAATTGACCCTATCACTGCAATGTTGTCGGTAAGTTCGTTAATTACTATACCGTCTATCATAACAAGCACTTGATCCAGATCAGACCCTTGGATATGGGGTAATGAAATAGTTCCAGGACTTCCCATATAAACATTCAACTGGACGCCGTTGACCGTTAGCAGCACATCTGCCAGAGTATGCGCATTCATGAACTCTATATCTTTTGCAGTGATGACAGTGATATTTTCGGCTGTTTCGCTAAGAGGTATTAAACTTCTCGTTGCGGAAATGACTTCAATATTCATGAGGTCTTTGAGATCCATACTTAACAGTGTTTCCATCGATGCGGGTTGCGCATCCTTAGAGTCAGCAGATTTATCTGCACCATCGGCAGCATAAGATGTGTTTACGAAGCAGGCTATGAAAAGAATAGAGAACACAAAAAATAATTGCAGGACAAAAGGTGGTTTAGCAGCACTTTTAATATCCATTCAAACCTCTCTTATCTTCTTGATATTATTTGAATACAGTGCACAAGTATATGAAAATTCAAATCAATCTGTCAACAATAGGATTTCTTATATCATTATTAAAAATTTAACCTATTATTGTCACCCTGACCCCTTCGACGAAGCCATCAATCCAGATTCAAGATTAAGGGCGACGCCGTGAGCGTTGTTACGCAGAGGATAGGGCAGATAACCGAATAATGACATGACCGGAAACGGACATGAATCTTTGGGAGGGCCAGAGCCCTAATACCGTTGACATATTACGCAGCGCGTAATAAACTGTAAAATATGATTCGCTCATTAGAGGTGTGCGATGACTTCAAAAAAGAAACTTCTTGAACCTATTCACCCTGGGGAAATCCTCCTTGAGGACTTTATGAAGCCAATGGGGATAAGTATCAACAATCTCGCACGCAACATAGCAGTGCCTCCCGGCCGCGTCAGCGCCATTGTTAATGGCAAACGCGCGATAACTGCCGATACTGCACTCCGACTCAGCCGGTACTTCGGTACATCGCCGGATGTGTGGATGGGCATGCAGGCTGACTATGAGCTCCGCATTGCTCAGCGCACAATCGGGCCTGAGGTTGAGAAGCGTGTCCAACGCCGTGCGGCGTGAGGGCAGGATGCTTACATGGTTCCCAAAATACCAGATTCGGGGCTTCCTGAAGGCCACCAACAGGGGCGGTATTATTCCGTATTGAGGGCTGCTTTTGCTGTTATCCTCATTTGACTCTCAAAATTATTTGCAATTTTCTTTTACTCATTGTTATCAATTTTTGGCGATCTCGGTCTCTTCAAGCTGCGGTTCAGGCAGTAGGAGCGAGAAAGTCAGCCTGCACATACCTTCTATGGCTTATAGGTATAACATACAGGCCGTCATTCCCGCGTGTTTTAGCGGGAATCCATGGTAACCAGTACATGTCACCCTGAGTCCTTCGACTCGTGTCATCCTGAGCCTGTCGAAGGATAACACGCTCAGGACAGGCTCTGTCGAAGGGTGGAATCTTTGAGTCTTCCCCGCTGTTAGGGATGCCTGGAATTTACATCCGGCCGGGGTAATGATATGGTAGAAAATTTGCGCCGCTATTGCATTATAGGACTAAGTATTATATATTAAAAGAACAAGAGGGGAAGGAAGTGCGGGTATTTAAAACAAAGTCGTTTGCTCGTTTCGCGCGGAAAGAAGGTATCAGTAATACAAAGCTCTCTCATGCTGTCCTGGAAATAGAAAAGGGCTTATATGAAGCAGATTTAGGCGGCGGACTTATAAAAAAGAGAGTGGCGCGTTTAGGGGAAGGTAAGAAGGGCGGTTATAGAACTGCCGTTGCGTATCGTGAGGGAATGCGCTCGGTGTTTCTGCACGGTTTCCCTAAAAACGATAAAGGCAACTTTACCGTTCTGGAATTAGAAGAACTTAAAAAATTTGCAAAGCTTTACTTATTCTTGGCTGATGCAGATATTAATAAAGCACTCAAAGAAGGGAAAATAGTGGAGGTAAAATATGTCAAACCAACAGAAGGCGCGGAAGAGGAAAAAATATAAAAGCGATGTTTTGAAATCGGTACATGAAGGCGTAAGCGACCTTTACGAGATTGGCCTCGTAGATGAAACGACCATGCGCGAATTTGATGCGTCATGCTTAACCACCGTGAATGACCTTTCCCCGAAACAGATTATACAAGTGAGAAAACGCGCCGGTGTCAGCCAGGCCGTATTCGCGCACTATTTAAACGTGTCGGTTGCGTCGGTAAGTAAGTGGGAACAGGGCCAAAAAAAGCCGAGTGGAGCATCTCTTAAGCTGTTGACCATCATACAAAAGAAAGGCCTGGAAGCAGTAGCCTAAGAATAATGCCGCCCTGCCGCGGTACTATTTTGTATTGAGGGCTGCTTTTGCTGTTATCCTCATTTGACTCTCAAAATTGTTTGCAATTTTCTTTTACTCATTGTTATCAATTTTTGCGATCTCGGCTACTTCAAGAAGATGTGAGCTTATATAAAGTTTGGCGCGCCTTGCAGCTTCGATATTTATCCTGAACCCGACCTTATTGCCTTTAGTGAAGAGGGCAATTATTCCGCCTCTTTTTTCAAACCCTCTTATATCCGAGATTGTAAGTACAGGCCTGCTCCCTAAACGGCCCAAAATGTCATTAACATTGTCCTTTTCAGAAGTGCTTATAAAAGCGATTTGACACTCTGATGCGGCTCTCCCATCCGGAAACTTCCGGATGACCAGTTTTCTGTTGTTGGCGGTTTTCCCGTTGACAACATCAAGGGCATCGCCGAACCGGTCTTCACCAATAATGCATATTTTCAGAGTATCGTAAGGAGAACTAAATGACTCCTGCGGCCACTCTACCTGCTTCCGCATTTATAGGAAAAGGAAGCAGCAGACATATCACATAGAAACCACAGAGGACACAGAGAAAAAATAAGACACGGAGACGCGGCGATACGGGGACGCGGGTAAAAAGACCGCATCTCCGTGTCTCCGTGTCATTCATGTTTTCAGCGCCTCTGTGTCCTCTGTGGTTTCTTTGCAGTTTCATTTCTTTCTCATCTTTTTTCATAAAAATTTTGACATTGCCAATAGGCGCCTTTTGTTTTTTCATGCGTCAGGGCGTATCTATCCAATAAATTTACAGCAAATATCTTGCCACTTGAAAAACTTAATTAAAACAAGAAGATATGCTTTATAAGCCTATTGGTGTGCAAGAATAATTGACACAGGCATAAAATGAAGATAAAATTTGTCAACTTTTGCTGACAGCCTGCTTGAATCGTAATTTATGGACAGACTACTTAATTCAAAGTGACATCATGAATTCGGTATTGTGTCACCAAAATATTCTCTCACCGTTTTATTCTTGCATATCTTAGGCCGCTAATATCTACGTGTTGCATCAAATAAAAAAGTATTCGAAAGAATATAAGTTGTTGTATCATTGCAAGCAGTTTTACATGACATTGTACTAAGGGACTTTGTCATTGCGAGGAACGCAGTGACGAAGCAATCCCTGTTTCTGGTGAAGAAACTATAGTCTCTTATGGAAAAGTATTTTTATGTCTACATAATGACCAATGCACATAACACCGTGCTTTACACTGGTGTAACGAGCGACCTGAAGAGGAGATGTTACGAGCACAAGGAGAAGTTGGTTGAAGGCTTTACGAAGAAATACAATATTACCAAACTGGTTTTCTATGAGGTTTTTAGGGATGTCTACACTGCTATTGCGAAAGAGAAACAACTGAAAGGCGGCTCAAGAGCCAAGAAACTGAATATGATACACAGTATGAATCCGGAGTGGAAGGACTTATACGATGAATTATAATGAGAGATTGCTTCGCGGAGTTTACCCTGAGCGCCAAAGGCTAAGATTGCTTCACTTCGTTCGCAATGACAAGCGAAGGGCCTCAATGTCGAGTTTTCATGCTGTCTGATTCATCAAGTGCGAAGGAGATAAGGAAGATAAAAAGGTTACCTGAATTAGCTCACGTTAGTTAATGAGATGTGCTGCTGTTGATTTTATGAGCTGCAAGAGGTGCGCGGGATATATGCCCAGCCATATAAGCAGTATCGCAAGCACTGCGAGGGCGGCGCCGCCTACTAAAGGCAGCCGCAGCGCAGACGCCGGCGCGCCTGACGTATCGGGCATTCGGTCATACAGGACACTTATGATACGCAAATAATAGTACAGTCCTATAGAACTGCTGATTGCGAGCACCACCAGCAGCAGCCACAATGATGAATCCGCCCCTGCAGCGACAACGAAGAACTTTCCTAAAAAACCGGCAGTCAGCGGAATACCTGCAAGGGAAAGCAGCACCAGTGTGAACATTCCGGCAAGCCACGGCCTGCGCCATGCCAGACCCCGGTACTCTTCCAGATCATCCGCGTCCCTCTCTTTTGAAGACATCACTGAAATAATGCCGAAAGCTCCGGTTATGGTCACAAAGTAAGCGGCGAAATAGTAACTTACTGCGGATATTGCCGCTGCTCTTCCGGCAAGAAAAGCTACAAGCGCATATCCAAGATGCGCAATGGATGAATAGGCAAGAATGCGCTTGACATTGCTCTGGACCAGGGCCAGCAGATTGCCGATCAGCATGGATGCGATTGCAACGCTTGTAAACACGATCACAATGGCCGGGAACCGATGAAAGTCAATCTGTGTAAAATAGCGCAGCAGCACCGCAAATACTGCCCCCTTTGATACTGTTGCTATAAAAGCGCTTACCGGGGCTGGGGCCCCCTCATAAACATCGGGTGTCCACATGTGAAAAGGGACCAGCGCCAGCTTGAATCCGATCCCCACGATTATCAGTGCAAAACCTGCGGGAAGCAGCAATGATGATCCCGAAGACGACAAGACTTCAGCACTCGCAGCCATTCGTGAGAATTCCATTGTTCCAGTTTGCGCATAAACCAGCGCCATGCCGAAAAGCAAAAAAGAAGAAGAGGCGGCAGCAAGGACAAGATACTTTACGCCTGCCTCATTACCGCGCTCATCAGCGCGATGATAGGCGATCAGGGAATAAAGAGAGACACTAAGCAATTCCAGCCCTAAAAAGAAAGAGACAAAATGGCAGCTTGCAGCCAGCACTGCCGAACCGAGAGTTGCTATCAGCAGGAGAATGTAAAATTCATCATGTTTCCCCGGACGGTTTTTAAAATACCCGTAAGAGAGCACAGCGGCAAAAAAACTCGCGGCAAGAACGAGGCCGATGTAGAAAAAGGCGTACCTGTCCACAAGAAGGAGCGGCGTTACCTGCCGGGGCAGCAGTGATACAGTTGCAGGCAGCATAATAAAGGAAACAAGCAGGGCCGCAAGTGTCAAAAGAGCGGTCAGTTTATAATCCCTGTAAAAGGCTATGACCATCATGATTACAACTGAAGCAGCGGCAATTACTATAAACGGCAATAAGGCGGCAAGATCAGCAAGGCTCATTCTCTGCCTCCGGATATCCCCTCTTCAGACCCGGCAGCGCCTGCCAGCCGAATGACCTCAAGGGGCTGCTTTGCCATGTCGAACACCGGCTGCGGGTAGAGTCCCAGCCATAAGAGCACAAGCATCATAACTCCAGCCACTGTCATTTCACGAATACCAAAGTCATGCAGCCGCCGATCACCAGCAGCAGTCCCCGG
>JBEKJD010000115.1:0-12692 GCA_050011415.1 Dissulfurispiraceae bacterium
CATTCTGGGGGATTCCGCTAAAAAAGAAAGGTACGCCGGAGCCATGTGGGAGTATATGCCGTTTGTGCATGAGGCAAACAGTCTGGACGCTCAGAAGCTTGCGATAGCTAATCTGATGGAAATGGCGCTTCTCCAAATACCTGAAGGTTATGCGTTCCAATTTATTACAGTATCGGACCGGAATGTCAGTTCGTTTCTTCCCTTACCCTCCGATACATCCACCGGTTCCGGGGCGTATGGGGATGAGCCGGGTGCCATTGACACTCTTTATAATGAACAGGTGATGTTTCTCCACGAGAGTTCGAAAACCGGACTTTGGGGCGGAAGGAGCGTATACCCAAGGACCATGCGGTTTTTCATAACAGTTTTTCACGTGCCCCGGAAGATTACGCTGGGAGAAAGGTCGGTGAGCGCTATTGAAAGAGTAGAGCTGGAATCAACGACAATGGATATCGGTAAAAAAATACATGTTTTCAGCGGCAATATCACTTTGTTCGAGTCTATGATGAAAAACAACGGGTTCAGCTTGCGCAGATGCGTACCCGGGGACCTTATCAGCTATTTTCATCAACACCTCCACAAGAATATGTTTAAAGATGGGCTGGGTGCGCCTGAATACATACCTCAACTGGATTTGAGCAGGCAGTTATTCAGGACGTTTGTTTATACCGGTGATGCATTTGTCTATTCAGATGGTCATTACTACCGGACCAGCGCAGCGACAAATGCGCCCCAATATACGGCTCCCGGCATTATGTATAAGCTTATGGAAATACCCGGTGACATACATATATGCCTGACCGGTTTTGTCGAGGCGCAGGACAAAGAAAAGGGCGCACTCAAATGGAAAGGGAACTTTGCTTCATTTGGGCTGATGAATCCTTTCGGCAGAGAGGACAATGACAATTCAGCCATAGCAGCAGATATAGATGCGATCGAAAAGGATATGCTTGCAGGCAAAAAAGTATTCCATTTCTCTTTTTACGTTACAAATGCCGGTGAAACATACGACATAGCTAATAACTATGTACAGAAGGTCAAGGCCAAAATTGCAGAGATGGAAATACCAATGCTTGCGGACAACATTATATCTCAAAGCCTTTTTAAAAACTGTCTCCCTTTCCATTATGCCGCCCTTGATAACAGGAACCATCTGTCGCGGACATTTAAGCTGCCCTCACATTGTTTTGCGCAAATGGTCCCGGCAACCGGGGCATGGGTCGGCACGCAAAACCCCGGCATAATCGGGCTTTCAAGGACGTGCGAGCCGGTGTATCTCGATTTCTTCGACGGCACGGTGCCGCATTTTATTATTTCAGGTGAAACAGGCACAGGCAAGAGCGCTTTGCTTAATATGATGGCAGTCAGATTTTTAAAGCGGGGTGACAGGTTTTTTATTATCGATATGATGGGTTCCTACAAAAAACTTTGCTCCCTGCTTCACGGCGAGTATATATCGTTTAGCCTTAACAACCCGGTATCTTACAATCCATTTGACTGCGGGCTTGACAAGGAGCGACTCCTGCTGTTGTCGAACTTTCTTTCATCAATCATGACGCGGAAGAATGAGGAATTGGCCCAGGCCGATATAGCCCTGATCGACAAGGCAATCGAGTTTACCTACGAAAAACTGGGGCATTACAACAGGACCCCGGAACTGGAGGATTTTAACAACGTACTGAAATCTCATTTTGGTCCAAAAGGACAATCTCTTTCCGAACGCCTCGCGTTTTATGTCGGTAAAGGGAAATATGCAAACTTCTTCAGAAGGTCTTCATTCAATGCAAATAGTCCTTTTATAGTATTTGATATCGGAGGGTTAAAAGAATCCCCGGACCTTATGAGGGCAATGCTTTTTAATATTATGCTTGTCATTGGTGAGCAGGTGAAAAAATTACTCGGACGAAAATGGCTTCCGATTGATGAGGCACACCGGATATTCATTGAGTCTGTCGGAGCTGATTTTGTCGACAATGCGTTCAGAACATACCGGCATTACAATACGGCTGTCGGCGTAATGACGCAAAAGGTTTCAGACCTCCTCAAAGCCGGAAAAGTGGGAGAAGTCTGCCTCTCCCAAGCGAACATCCAGATTTTTTTCCGTCAACCCAGCCTTAGTGTACTCGACGCCATGGGGTACCTGGGACTCTCGGAACCTGACGCATATACCACGGAGAGTTTAAAAAGTCTTATCGGATTTTACAGCGAGGCATTTATTCATATTAAAAGGCTAAGGGCAGGAGGATCGGGTAAAGGTGTAATAAGGTTTATGTCAACGCCGCTCAATTATGCCACCTTCACCACTGACCCGCCTGATAAAGAGGCATATGCTGCAATCAGGGAGAAAATCGGGAAGAATATGTGCGGGGCATCCGAGGCCGAGATAGAAAGGGAAGCGACAAGGGCTTTTGCGAAGGCATACCCTCATGGTGTTGTAGCAAGCTCAATTAACGCCGCAGATATATGGTAGCGCTGACAGATATTGAGCGCGTATTGAATACGGGTTTGCTTGCTGACATGGCCCTGTTGATCAAAAGAACACTTGGCCTGCAGGTAAGTCCCAGCCAGGTTATTGTGCTTTTATCGCTGGCTTTCCTGGCAATTTTTTTTATTATTGCATTTTATATAACAATTTATTCCCGCGGAAGAGTGCGCATAAAAGACAATCCTGCCACCTCGGGACGCTTTGCCACGCATCGGGAGATACTGTCAAGACTTGCCATTCCCGGTAGAATACGCACTTATGCTGTATGGGGATCGGGCGGCACTGCCGTGTTTTATGCTCTCGGCATAATCCCATATTACCTTGTAAATCATAGGATTGAGGTATCTCCGGTTTTGGCTGTTATGTCATTTGCAGCTTCGTTCGGTATCACATATCATCTTGTTGAGCAATCCGGATTTATCGGTAAAAAGACCGGTGAAGACAATTTTTTTCAAATCGGCTCTTACAGAGGCAGAAGGATCGGGGTCAATAAGAAAAGAAGGCAGGAAGGGGTGTTGATTCCGGGTCCGCCTGGCTCGGGTAAAACGTCCGGTTTTCTGATAAGCAATATTATAAATGATTCTTTCAGTGATTGTTCTGTTTTCTGTGTTGATGTCAAGCCTGACGAAGACATTGTTGATATAGTAGGCCATGCATGGTGGGCAAGGGGCAGAAAGGTAATCAATTTTGATCCGTACAAATGGAAAATGCATTTCAATCCCCTGATGATTGTAGATAGCGATTTTTCAAGCCAGAAGACGCATGATGCCGTGAAAGAGATAATCAATGCGTTGTTCGGTAGCTACTTTGCCATGGTTGGCGAGGTGAGACCTGACACGGACCATTTTATAGGGAGAGAATACCGGTTAATATGGGTTGTTTTAATGGCGGTGCTTAAAATGTCTTCTGAATACAGGAATCTTACCACAGTGCTCGACGCAGTTAAACTTCCTCCTGATGAACTGATCAGGTTTATCGCAAGCACCGGGGACAGGTATATTATTGACGAGTTCAGGTTCTTTACGGATAGCACACCGCAGGAAAGAGTCAATTCCATGCAGGGCATCTATCGGAAGCTTCAGTTTATGGATGGGCCGACGTTGCGGCAATCACTTATACGGAATGATTTCGATATGGAAATATTTTTCAACGAGCCCTGTCTTTTTGTAGTTAAAGCGGAAATGCACAGGGACGACATGAAAGTCATGGCAAGCATGATAGCGCGCCTTCTCATACTGCGCGATTACGAAAAAGCGGCTGATGCCAATAAAAAGGGGCTGAAGCCCCGCCCTGTGTGGTTCTATCTTGACGAATTTGCACGCCTGAATCTGCCCAAAATTGATGAATTTGCCGCGACCGGAAGGTCTTCGGAGGCCGGGCTGATTATTTATGTGCAGGATAAAGCCGATATCGAAGGCATGATGAAAAAAATGAAGTCGGGCAGCGCCGAGTCCTTTATCTCCTCCTTAAGGACAATTATTGTATTGCCGGGTTGCTCTCACGAGATGTGCAGGGACATATCTTTATGGCTGGGCGAGACTTCATTTAACTCTCCCATGAAGAGCAGGGGAGTTTTTGATTTTATTTCATTCAGGTATTATGAAAAGGCTGAAAAGGCCCCGCTGATAACGGCTGATAATATCCATTATATGGATGAAAATAAATGCCTGGTACTCGCAAAAGGGATCAGACCTTTTTTTGCCAAACAGCTTCCTTACTATAAAGACAGTAAATATAGGGACTTGCTCAATAGGCCGTTTATATTTTATATGCCTGAGAGTCCGACTGATATTAAAAAAGGAGAGATAGCGGATTTATTGTAAGAAAGACCGTCCGTCGTTCAGTGCCACTTGAGAAAACTCGTATAGTCTGAAAGCAGGAGGACAATTCCTGAAACCGGGCAGGATGAAAAAGCGACAACACAGACGGAGGGGACAGGCAAAATAGGTTTTCTACATGAAACAACCGAATTCCCAATGGATAGTCTATGAGAATCGAGAAGATAACAGAACGGGATTATGAAATATTGAAGCATCTTTCATATGGACCCAGCAATATTATTTCCATAGGGAAAAAATTTTTTCTGAAACATGACGCTTCAAAAGAATTTTCCAAATATACGTGGAGACGGTTGGCGCAGTTGGAAAACGCCGGCCTCATCCAGTGCAGGAAAGTTGACAGGCACGACAGTCCTATTGTTGTGCTGCAAAAGGCCGGCGCCCATGAGGTTGCACTAAAGTATGGATTTGAAATCGAAAACATGCGGTATGTGTTTCCCAGGACTATCGAACTAATGCACGAACTCATGGTTGCCTCTACCGTGCGCAAAATCGTAGAAGAGGCTGAGGTGCATAATCTCTATAAAATAGAATATATCCACACGGAGTATTACACACGGAAGGCATTTGGAAGACGCTCCCATTTCCCTGACTTTAGAGTCAGGATAGTTCCTTATAAAGGGGAAGCATATACTTTTGACGTTGAAATAGATGCAGCCAATATGGGCAGGTCAAAGGTTTTTGAGAAAGTATCGTCATTCAGAAATTATGTCCTGATGGTGGCGCCTAATGGAGAGCGTCTCCGGCGGATATTCCAGTATTTGCAGAATGATATGGCAAAGAAACAGGCAATCCTTCCGCCCATCTCCTTTGTCCTGTGGTCCCATTTCCTGGTGAATGGATGCCGATTCAGCGAGGTGATACAGTTCCCCTCGGGTGACAGAGGGGTTCTACCGATTTCCATTAATTAAGGAGAGCTACAGGTCCCCAAGCAGTTTTCCCATGTTGATATACATACATTAATACAATTGCTTTGGTCTATGAGACTGCCTGTATCACAGCCTGCTGTGCAATTTTCATATTGTGGATAACAATCTTGACAACTTACGGTGGTCGTAGTCATTGTTGTGGTAGTGGTCGGAGTTGTCGTGGTACTGGTTGCCGTGGTCGTAGTCATTGATGTCGTAGTGGTTGCTGTTGTCGTCGCACTCGTAGTCGTTGAGGGTGCAGTGGTCGTCGTTGTCGTGGTACTGGTAGATGTGGTTGTGGTCGTTGATGTAGTAATAGTTGTAGTTGTTGTTGTCGTCGTCGTGACTGTCACTGAGGTCGTCGTGCACGGATCAGCACCTATCAAATCTACAGCACAGACCGGGAAAAAATATGTTGTTGTTTCTTCGACAGCGGGACATGTGCCGGTTAAATTTCCATTCAAATCCACAACCGTGCCAAGGGGGGGCGCTCCTTCCGCAAAAGAGGGAGATTTAAAATAATAAGGAGGTACCCCTCCGGTTGCTGTGGCTACTGGGGTGGTAAAAGTCTGTCCGGCCACGCATGCTCCCGCAATAGGTATAGTTGTGGGAGGAGGCAGTACGGTAGTAGCAGTCCACTGGATAGCTTGTGACAGGTTTTTACTGTCCCTGCAGGTCACGGAAAAAGGTGCAGTTATACTCATAGTTGACCCGCTAACCAGAAGCGGTGGTGTCCATGCAAGTACCCAATTACCTCCTGTGCCGCCCTGCTGACTCAGCGTCATCCCGCTTGGCAATTGTGATCCCTGTGTTACCGCGCAAAAATACGGCGGAGTGCCTCCTTTAAGTGGTATTATGAAAGAACCGGATTGACCTTGAGTCCAGGCCGGCAATGCAGTCGCAGCAATATAGAATGTACTGCCTGCAGGATTGATATTAACCGGTATGGTAGAAATACTCATGCCGGCCAGATTGGTTAGATTGTTGCCGGAGGCAATAAAAGTATTTATAGCAGCCTGTAAAGCCGCTGTTCCGGCTGTTGGCGGCAATGTTAGAACTCCTCCAGTAATCGTCGGAACTGAGATCGGGTTGCTGCCCAAGCCGTCTAAGATTCCGTCTTCCATATCCGTTGCCAAGGCTGCAGCAAGGTCTATCGGGCGAACATTCAGATTCACGGCTTCTTGCGTAATTCCCGCAAGGACCAATCCATAATTCCTCTGTTCTCGATTGGCAGTCTGAATCTGTGTCGCGTCATCTGCTGCTACAGGAAGGGTCCCCAAAATGTCTGACAGGCTATATTGTTGAGCAACGCCAACATTGGAAGCATCGACTGCTGTTGCCAGTGCCATACCAGAGGCCATCAGCACTCTGGCACGAGTTGCAGCCATATGAGTCAGAGGTGTAACAGTAGCCAGAGTGGCGCCGGCGGGCAACACGGCTGTTAATTTATCGGTGGATAAAAGAGCATCAACGGCGCCCGTCACTTCATTCACATAAGAGCCACCCGATGCTTCGGCCAGGAATGGAGCAGTTGGGGCTGATGTCATTGTAACGGAATAGTTACCCCTGCTATCCGTGGTCGTATTCCCCAGCAATGAACCATTGGAACCATCGGTATTCAGAGCAAAGAAATTAACGGTTGAACCAGTTATAGGTCCCTTTGCTACGTTGCCCGCTATCACTGTGCTCGGCACAAGCGATACATTGGCAGTAGCTGTTGTTCCGCATGAAAGCAGCGCTGTTGTTGTCTGTGCAGTATACCCTGCTGCCGTAACGCTTATTGTTATCTGGTTCGTCTGGTTCTGGGTCGATGACAGCCCTGTAAAGTAGGCTATGCCTGTTGTATCTGTTGTCGCAGTCTGTGTACCTGCTGTTACTGTTGTCCCCTGGATTGGGTTACCAGTTGACGAGTCTGTCACTGTCACATTGACTGCTGCTGTCGTGCATATTATTGCTGCTGATTGAATTATCATGTTCCTGACAGTCACTGCACCATTGCTTATTGTTAGTGTGCCATTAATTATTGAATTTGAGCTGTTGATTGAAAAGCTGCTGTCATACCCACCTATAAGGGCAACTGATACATTGTCGTTGAAATTATCATTTTCCGCGTATGGACCTGTCTGAACCTCAATAGTATTATCGTTTCCGCAAGCGGTATAGCCACTTTGAATTGTGGAATATGTTCCTGAGCTTCCTACCTGGATGGTCTTGCCGGAAGTCTGTCCTATTGTTGTAGTAGATGATGAAGAAGTAGTTGTCGTTGATGTAGTAGTTGTAGTTGATATTAGAGCAAAAGTGACCGTTACGTTCCTGTTCCCTGTCATTGTCACTGTGCAACTGTTGCCAATCTGACTCGTGCTGTCACAACCTGCCCAACTTGTAAATGTTGAGTCGGAATCAGCAGTAGCAGTCACCGTTACTCCTGCGCCGCTAATGTATAAAGCCGTGCCTGTACTGCCGCTCCAACTTATCGTCCCCGCGCTCGGCGTCACATTTCCAGTTCCAGTTCCTGCCTCCGTTATTGTTAAAGATTGAGGGGCAGGGTTAAACTTCTGGATTCCATTCCCCCCATAATCAGCTACATAAACATTCCCGAAACCGTCCACCGCTGCGCCCCACGGTTCTTCAAACTGTCCGTAGCCTGAGCCTTCAGAACCCCACTGCGTCAAATAGTTACCGAATGAATCAAACTTCTGAACAGAGGCCCTCCACCGATCAAGCGCATAAACATTGCTGTAACTGTCTACCGTCACGCCATTCAACCCTTCAAACTGTCCGTTGCCTGAGGATCCCTCAGAACCCCACTGCATAAGATAGTTGCCGCTTGAATCGAATTTCTGAATGCGATAGTTTTGAGAATCAGCAACATAAACATTGCCGTAGGAGTCTACTGCCACGCCGAAAGGTTGATTAAACTGACCATTGCCGGAACCATAAAAGCCCCACTGTGTCAGGTAGTTGCCGTTTGAATCAAACTTCTGAATGCGGTAGTTAAATGTATCGGCGACATAGACATTGCCGGAGGAGTCAACCGCCACGCCGGACGGATTGTCAAACTGCCCATTGCCTGATCCTGGGGAGCCCCACTGAGCAACACATTGATAATTATCCGCTAAAACTATTTCTGTACGGATGCAAAAGACTGTTAACAGTGCAAACAGAACTACCATAATCCAAAAGTAAAATCTGGTTTGAAATAATCTCATGAAGTTTCGGCAGTTTTTGTCCATGCAAGGTCCTTCCTCTATATGCTGCGTAAAACTCTTTATCCAGTCATCACTCTGTCTGCATATGCCCGAGTCGGCCTCAACAAGAATCTGAAATTTGTTCAAGTTGTTAAATACTTTTTAATTCCTATACGTAGAATATTATCCTTATAGAGGGATGTCAAAGCAAGTCGCCATGCTATTGTCACTCCTTGCCGTAGGAGGCCGCTGGCGGGTTCAATAAGCCGCAGGTCGAGAATAAGGAGAGGGAGGGTCTGATGTGCTTCTTTCAAAATCAAAAAGTAATATTTAGTGAGAAATCAGGCCCGGTCCAAAATCCTTTTGGAGGGAAAATGATAAGAAAGATAGGTTTTTTACTTTTGTTCATTCTTTTAGTGTCGGCAGTATGCGTACAGGCTGAAGATGTGAAAATTAAGAGCCATGGCAGAGTCCGGGTTAAGGCAAAAAATGCGAGACTGGCCGGTAGGGAAGAGAATGTTGCTGAGGCGCATCCTGATTTGAAGACTACGGCAGAGTTTCAGGAAATTGATGACCTATCAAAAGATATAAGGCAAACCCTCACGTCCCTGCAAAAGGATATTGAAAAGATACTTGCAGGAATACGGAGTGTGGCAATGCGCAAAAGTACTATTGAGGCCGTATACAGGCGGAAGGACAGCGAGTTCAAGACTCTGTCCGCAAAATTGAATGAGCTCGGCATTAAAAGAAAGGGATTGAGCGAATTCCGCACAGTTGCCGGTTCCTTTAATAACGTTGATGCTGATAGTATTGCCGTAAACCTGTCGGCGAATAACGATGATGTCACGTCCCTCCATAAGAGGATCGACGATGTTCTTTCTGGTGCAACTGCTGCAAAGGCGGTGGAAGAAAAAAGAGCCGACGTACGGGTGACTTCAGACAGTTTAACAGGCTTAAACAGTATGCCAAAGTGGATATTGGACAAGATCAGGGAAAAAGGCAAAAAAATGGAAACATCATACGGGGACATGGTTGTTGTTAAGGAAGGAGGCACAACCATAATATCTATCAAGAAAGAAAACGATGCGAAGTTTAGAGGCGCCTATGAAAAGTTCATAAAGGAGAGTTATGAGGGGGATGGCATGGAGTATTTCGTTCTTGCAGCCGGTTCCTGATATTTTATATTCAATAATATGCCGCGAATTGGAACTAAAAGGCTAATCGACACAGAGAATAAATGCAGTAACCACTCTCCTCAGTTATTTGATTCTCTTCGAATCGGCCTGTTAAGCCCAAGGGAAGTCAGTTTGATGTCATATGGCGAGGTATCTTCACCTGAAACATTTAATATAAAAAATGGCGCGCCGGTAAAAAATGGATTATTCTGCGAAAGAATTTTCGGCCCAATAAGAAAAGGCAAATGTCCTTGCGGAGCTGATAGTGGTGTAGCGGCAGTTGGAGCAGTATGCACTTCCTGCGGGGTTGAGCTTTCAGACCCGGCTGAGAGAAGGAGAAGGCTCGGGCATATATCTCTTGCAGCACCGGTAGCCCATATATGGTATTACAAAGGACCGAAAAGCATTATAGCGAGGCTGATAGGACTGCCGCCCCGACAGGTCCAAAAAATAGTGCATTATGAACTTTATGTTGTAATTGAACCGGGAGACAGCGGTCTAAAACAAAATCAGATATTAACACATGAGGAGTGCAGGGAATACCGGAATTCATGTGCCCATTTCGATGCCGGGACCGGTGCGGCAGCGATCAAGGCAATTCTTAAGGGAATTGACGCCGGGGTCCTTTCGAAGGAGCTTAATGGTAATGACAGTCTATCTCTCAGGAAAAGAAAAAGACTCTCTTTGATCGAGAAACTTCTGAAGTCCGGCAACAGGCCCGAGTGGATGATTATAGACATGCTGCCTGTGCTGCCTCCTGATCTGCGCCCTCTGCTTTTTCTTGACGATGGAAGGGTTGTTGCCTCTGATCTTAACTTGCTTTATAGCAAGGTCATTTATAAAAATCAGAGCTTAAAAAGACTCCTTAACCTCGGCGCTCCGGAAATAATACTGCAAAATGCAAAAAGGCTTCTTCAGGCTGCGGTAGACAGCCTGCTCGACAATGGCAGAAATGTTACCGCCAAAAACCGGTCTCAAAAAAGGCCTCTAAAATCGATTTCCGATATGATACGCACCAAGAATGGAAGATTCAGGCTTAACCTTCTTGCCAAAAGGGTCGACTATTCCGGGAGGGCGCAAATTACTATAGGGCCGGAATTAAAGATCCACCAGGTCGGCATACCGAAGGCAATGGCAGTGGAGCTTTTCAAACCTTTTATATACCGATGGCTGATTCAGCATGGGTTTGCTTCAGGACTGAAACAGGCAAAGCAGATTTGCGGGAAAGAGAAACCCGAAGTCTGGGATGCCCTTGACGATATAATTGCAGAGCATCCGGTCATAATAAACAGGGCGCCCACGCTTCACAAATTAAGCATGCAATGCTTTGATCCCGTCCTTGTTGAAGGTGCTGCGATAAGGCTGCATCCTCTTGTGTGTTCAGGGTTTAATGCTGACTTTGATGGAGACACTATGGCAGTGCACATCCCTCTGTCACTCGAGGCGCAGCTTGAGGCCAGAGTCCTTATGATGTCTGTTAATAATTTATTTCATCCTGCCAGCGGCAGGCCTGCTTTATTGCCGTCGCAGGATATTGTTTTGGGCCTTTATTATTTGACTAAAGAGGAGGAAAGGGGTAAGGGCGAGGGCATGTTTTTTTCAGATGTGGAAGAGGTGTGCATTGCGTATGAAAACAATATCATAGAAGTACATTCCCGTATACATGTGAGAATCGATGGCTCCCTTGTAAACACAACGGCTGGAAGGTTGATAGCCTATACCATTATGCCTGCAGGGATCCCATTTTCAGCTATTAACAGGATACTGAAGAAAAAGGACCTCGCTGATTTAGTCGACTTGTGCTTTGAGAAGTGTGGCGCCAGAGAGACGATCAGGTTTCTGGATGAGATGAAGGTAATGGGTTTCAAGTATGCGACGTTGTCAGGCATATCGCTGTGTATTGATGACATGCAGGTGCCTTCAGAAAAGGCGGCTATTGTCAGCGAGGCGGAATGTGCGGCAGCGGAG
This sequence comes from Dissulfurispiraceae bacterium, assembly GCA_050011415.1. Lineage (GTDB taxonomy): Bacteria > Nitrospirota > Thermodesulfovibrionia > Thermodesulfovibrionales > Dissulfurispiraceae > JADFXI01. The sequence continues at coordinate 11,563 of JBEKJD010000115.1, forward strand.
GTGAGACTCCATTATGAAGCAGGACTTATGTCAGACAATGAAAGGCACAATAAGGTAATTGATATATGGACAAAAGCAACCGAGAGTATAACAGCGGAAGCGATGCGCGCATTAGGGAAAAAGGAAAGCCTGTCCCCTTTCCCTAATGCTCTCTTTATGATTACTGATTCCGGAGCGAGAGGAGACATCAACCAGGTACGCCAAATAATCGGAATGAGGGGTTTGATGGCAAAGCCCACAGGTGAAATTGTGGAAGTGCCGATAACGTCAGGTTTCATAGAAGGGCTGTGCGCATTCCAGTTTTTTCTTTCCACGCACGGGGCACGAAAAGGAAGGGTGGACGCCCCTCTCAAAACACCCGTGGCCGGGTATTTCACAAGAAGGCTTGTGAATGCTGTGCGTGACATTATTATAACCATCGATGATTGCGGGTCGCTCGAAGGCATATATCTCGAACCGCTAAAGTCAGCAGGCTCAATTGTAATTTCAATTGAGGAAAGGATAACCGGCAGGATATTGGCCGACAATGTCCTGCACCCGCAAAGCCATACTGTTATTGCGCGATTTGGCGCTGTAGTCGATAAAGAGACCGCAGTAAAGATCGCCGGCGCCGGAGTGGAAAGGGTCAAAGTGCGTTCTGTTCTCGCCTGCAAAGCGCGGCCCGGAGTCTGTGCGTTATGCTATGGATTCAATGTCGGAAGCCGCGTGTCCCCGGAAACAGGTGATGCCGTGGGTATTGTCGCAGCACAGTCAATAGGCGAGCCTGGTACACAGCTGACCCTGCGAACGTTCCATACTGGCGGAGCGGCTGTTTTGCCGGGGCGCACGCCAGCTGCAATACCCAAAGAAGTAATTAAAACCATGGACATAACCGGCGGGCTTCCTGAGGTTATTGATCTGCTTGAAGCAAGGGGACCTCGCAGCTCACTGATGTTCGGCGGGAATGACGGCGCAGTAAACCCCCATGACCTGCTGCGCACTGGAGGCGCCGATGTCTTGTGGAAATATATGCTCGATGAAGCGCAGAAAATATACAGGCAGCAGGGGGTGGTAATACATGACAAGCATTTTGAAATAATTCTGAGACAGATGACCGGATTTGTGAGGATTACAGACCAGGGGGAATCGGG
>JBEKJD010000116.1:0-9095 GCA_050011415.1 Dissulfurispiraceae bacterium
GTCAATCCGGTTGTAACGGTTTCCATGGCCTCTTCATAAGAAGCTGCATAAATGTAGTATAAGGCCACGGCCCTCAACCACCCCAGATAAGACAGGGAATGCCGGCTTTCTAAGCGATACCGGTGAGACACTGAATCTACAATGAGACCTGCGGCGGCAACCCGTCCGATCCAGATATTGTATATGACAAGGTTATAGCCTATGAACAGGCTTTGTGCTCTATCAGTCGAATTGTTCATCACCTGCTCGGCTTTCTCTTTCCATCGGGAAAGGTCCGGATGCTGCGGCTGCCGGAACATCAGGGCACAAAACATGCGGCAGGTTATAAGGTCTTCGACCTGCTTTGAGTCAAAACCCTTATAACGGCGTATGAGTAATTCGAGTTCCCTGATCCAATGGTCCAACGGATGAAAATCCTTCCATTCGTACATAAACGTATCCACAATAAAAGACCAGGTCAGGAACAGACCTCTTTTGTCATTTTCTTCTTTAAATAACACATAAGCCGCTTCAAAGTTTTTGCGGGCCTCCGCCGGATTGGCCGGAAGCAGATACGCTCCTTTCCAGTATAAAAGCCATGACCTCTTGTTGAGAAATTCATCCGGTATACGGCCAAGCCATTCTCCAAGTGTCTTATGTCTACCCTCAGATGTGAGGACCGCGGCTGTCTTCACTATCAAGTCTGCGAGGTTTTCCCAGTCGGCAGCTTCGATAAAAAGCCCGGCAGCATCTTCCGTGCGGCCCGATTCCTCCAAAAGCGCAGCTGCTTTCCTCCTGATCTTTCCCAGTTCGTCCGGAGTGAATGTTTTTATTGCCCTTGCCAAAAGAAACTCCCTGAATAGCGGATGGTACTGATAAACCGGATTAGTGTAAGAGTGTTTTTCAGTAAAAAAGTTGTTGCGGACAAGCCGCGAAAGGAAGCGCTCAGAACTTTTCATCCCGGTCAACTGTTCAGCCATAGATGCAGTTATGCCGGGCATGAATGCTGTTTTCAGCAGGACGCTCCGGGCCTCCTGCTCACTCTTGCTGAATATCTCCTCTGCAAAGTATGTGAAAACCTCATCAAGAGAGAGACTGTCCAGCACGTTATAATCGATGGTGCTGTCCTTAAGTCTTCTCATTATCATGAGAAGTCCTGCTATCCACCCGTCTGTCTTTACAAACAAGCGAGTCAGTGTTTCCATATCCAGAGCTGTTTCAGCCTGCTTCAGTGTAAACTCCCGCGCCTCGAAAAATGAAAACCGCATATCGTTCCACCCCATGAAGGCGAACCTCTCCGGCCAGTCGCGCACCGGCAGCAGGGGCGGAGGTTCATTACGGCTTAGTACTATGACAGTGATGCCGCCGGGAATTAGTAAAAGTCCCTCTGCAAGTATCTCGTGAAAAGGAGCATAGAGAGAGACATCCTGATAATTGTCGAAAACTATTACATGGGGGACAGACAGGCTTGTGAAAAGTTTCGTGAAGTAGTGCCGGCTAAAGGTCCTTAAACCGGCAACGTATTCAGGGGTCAACAGCGGTAAAGATTTATTTTTGCCGGATACTTTCTCTTGCAGCGCCAGGCCCATGTAATAAAAGAACGTTGCCGGATCGGCATCCTGGGCATCAACCTTGTACCACAGACACGGCAGCTTGCGGCTGTCGATGTAACTGGCAGCCAGAGTTGTCTTTCCTGACCCGCCTGGAGCCGACACCCAAATAACAGCCTTATCTCTGCTCTCATCAAGCTTTGCAAAAAGCCTGCTCCGAAGCAAGACCCCCGGTATTTTCGGTCGGTTTATCTTGGCTATCGAAGTATAGTCTACTCTTGACAATTCTCCCCCAAAAACAATTTTTCACTTCACATTGTAACATAAGGACAGCGCATTGCAAACACATTGCAAACCATACCAGTCTACCTGTATATTTAATAACCATCTCCGGCATCGAAATATCTGTTGCCGGCGGCAGAGGATGAACACACTTGAAATATAAGAGACAGGAAATAATCGGTATGGTAGACCAAATGCCCGCTTTCTCCCGGAGCGTGCATCGGGTCATGGAACTCGCCTCAAACATTAATTGCGACCCAAAAGAACTGGTGGAGGTCATTGAACATGACCCGGTACTGATACTGAAAATCCTCAAAGTGGTGAATTCCGCCTATTTCAGTCCCGCCCAGAAAATAACTTCCGTAAACCACGCAGTGGTCTATATAGGACTGAATACGGTCAAGAACCTTGCCATGAGCACTGCCACCATCGGCGTGCTGCCTCGTAAAAACAAGGCCGGCTTCGACATGGATGCCTTTCTGCTGCACTCGCTCGCAACGGCAACGATAGCCAGGTTGTTTGCCGGAAAGTTGGGCATTCCAGTCAAGGAATCATTCGATTACTTTTTGTCGGGCCTTCTGCACGATTTCGGTAAGGCAGTCTTCGCACATTTTACCCCGCAAGAGTTTCACCTGGCGCTCACAATGGCGAAGGAGAGGCAGATTCCCTTGTATATGGCTGAAAACGAAATATTTGATATCGATCATGCCCTGATCGGCTCGCTTCTTGGTGAAAAGTGGCAACTGCCAACGTCCCTCGTGGAGTCGCTGAAGAGTCATCATTGCCTTGAAGGCGATCGTCTGCTGATGACAACCGTAGTTGCGGCAGCCAATCAAGTCGGCAAGTGGCTCCAGATCGGGGATGGCGGCAATCCCGTAATGGAAAAGATACCTCCTGAGATAGCGGAACATTTCGGCGAAGAGATGGATACCGTTGTCGAAAGGCTTGGCGGCGTAAAGGACGAAATAGAAAAAGCAAAAGTATTCATTCAGATCTAAGGGAGGAGTTTTGACTATAACATTTTGGGGTGTACGGGGTTCTATTCCAGCTCCGGGAACGGAGACTGTGCGCTATGGCGGCAACACGACCTGCATTTCGGTCGAAACAGACGACGGTCAACTGATAATCCTGGACGGGGGAACAGGCATCTTCAGGCTCTCACAAACGCTTCTCAAACGCCTGCCTGTCTCATGCTCGGTTTTCATTACACACACCCACTGGGACCACATCCAGGGCCTGGCTTTTTTCACTCCTCTTTTCATCCCGGGCAACCGGATACAAATCTACGGCGCTTTCGACCCGATCTCAGGCAGGTCGATAAAAGACGTGCTCAGCGGACAGATGGATTACTCCTACTTCCCGGTGCGGCAATATGAGCTGAGCGCCGAAATACATTATATGACCCTGCAGGAGAGGCAAACCGTGGAAATAGGCCAGGCAAAGGTCACCACTATCCTGATGAACCATCCGGTCCTCAATTTCGGCTACAAGATCGAATGCGGCGGGAAAAGCATCTTTTTCACCGGGGACAACGAACCGCTGTACAATATTTACGGCCCCGGCGACGATTTCCATCAGGAATACGAGAGCCTTATCTCATCAAAAAACGCCATGCTTATGGACTTTATTCGCGGCATCGACGTCCTCATTGCCGACTCCACCTATACTGCGGGTGAATATCCTGCAAAGAAGGGGTGGGGCCATGGCACTTTCGATTCCTGTATTGCCATGGCAAAGGAAGCCGGGGCAAAAGCGCTATATTTCACCCATCATGAACCTTTGAGAAACGACGATGACCTCGATGCAATACAGCGTCAGCTCAGGGAGCGCTATCCCGCCGGGGCGGGAATGCCTTCATTCGCAATCGCATATGAAGGTCTTCAAATTCTGCTGTAGACTCTTCAGCCGGACCCCAAATCCTATGTAAAAAATTTGTAACTATCCTGCTCCGATGGTAAGATATCACGAACTGCGCTATCAGGCATGCAGCAGCATATAATGACAAACTACGCTATAAGACATCGAGCTATTCTTAGAAAGATTGCCCGGAGAGCGATGATCGAGCGGGGATTGCTCCCCGATTACTCACCTGCGGTACTTGCTGAACTGGAGAGTATCCATGCAATTCCGACCGGAGTTGAAGACTCAGTACGCGACCTTAGGCATCTTCTCTGGTGTTCTATAGATAACGATGATTCCCGTGATCTGGACCAACTTACCGCAGCGGAGTCCATGGCAACAGGAGCGGCAATTATCTACGTCGCCATAGCCGACGTTGACTCTTTCGTTAAAAGAGACACTGCGATAGATAATCACGCCAGGCACAATACAACGTCAATCTATACAGCCGCCGAGATATTCCCGATGTTGCCTGAGAAGCTGTCTGCTGACCTTACCTCTTTAAACTACAATGCTGAACGCCTTTCTGTTGTTGTGGAAATGGGGATCGAAACTGATGGGTCATTACATTATTCAGGCGTTTACAGGGCGCGTGTTCTGAACCACGCCAAGCTGGCGTACAATAGCATTGCCGCATGGCTGGACAGCAACGGTGAGATGCCTGAAAGAGTTGCTGCCGTCGAGGGGCTCGCTGAAAACCTGCGGATCCAGGACAAGGTCGCTCAGACTATGAAGATGTTCCGGCATGTCCATGGCGCCTTGACTCTCGAAACGATTGAGACGCGTCCGGTGTTTGAAGAAGACATACTTACGGGTCTCGATACGGAAAAGAAGAACCGTGCAAAGGATATCATAGAAAACTTCATGATAGCAGCCAATGGGGTGACCGCGAGATATCTGAATTCAAAGTTGTTTCCGTCCCTGAGGCGTGTGGTCCACATCCCCAAACGATGGGACAGGATCGTCGAGATTGCCGCAGAAGCCGGCTTCATGTTGCCTGCTGCTCCGGACCCCGGAGCGCTGGAGCAATTTCTGGTCAAACAGAAGAATGCCGAGCCTCTTGGCTTCCCCGATTTGTCCCTCAGCATTATCAAGCTGCTCGGTCCCGGTCAATACATTGCAGAATCCCCGGGCGGGACTGTCGAAGGTCACTTCGGTCTTGCAGTCAAGGATTATAGCCATTCCACGGCGCCGAACCGCCGATATCCCGACCTCATAACCCAGCGTTTGCTCAAGGCTGCGATTGCCGGAAATTCCGTGCCCTATGATAAGAATGAGTTGACGTGGCTTGCCCAACATTGCACAGAGGAAGAGGATGCCGTAAAAAAAGTCGAGCGGCGGGTTGAAAAATCAGCAGCAGCCATGCTGGTAGAGTCCAGAATAGGACAGCAATTCGACGGCATCGTTACAGGTGCGGCATCCAAAGGCACGTGGGTACGCCTTTTCCATCCCCCTATTGAAGGGAGGCTGATCCAGGGCTTTGAGGGAGTTGACGTAGGCCACAGGATCAGGGTACAGCTTGTTCACACGGATGTTGAAAAGGGATTCATCGACTTCAGAAGGGTCCGTTAGTTAAAACGTTAAAGCATGGCGCCTGAAGAGAAATTTCACAAGAACTCCTGGCTGCGGTATGCATATCATTTTAATTTGAGGATTATATTTGTCGACGGAGGGGATATATATGAAATTAAAGATAGGAGTAATGGGTTCTGCAACGGGAAAACTTTCGACAAAAAACCGAAAGCTGGCTTTGGACCTGGGCCGTGTCATCGCAGAAGAAGGCTGCATAACCATTACCGGGGCCTGCCCGGGGCTCCCATTGGAATCAGCTAAAGGAGCAAGCCGCGCAGGCGGTACAGTTATCGGGATTTCACCGGGTCTCAGCGAATGGGAACATGTGAACGTATATCATTCACCCGTTGAGTACCACGATGTCCTTATATTCACCGGAAGCGGGCTCATGGGCAGAGAGGTCATCAATATACGAAGCTCTGATATCGTGGTTATCGTCGGAGGCCGCTCTGGCACATTGGGAGAATTCTCCATAGCTTATGACGAAGGCAAGTTGATCGGCGTTCTACAGGGCAGTGGAGGCATCACTTCAGAGATAAAAAATATCGTCAGTATTATAAATAAAAAAACCGGCGCCAGGGTAATCTATGACACAGACCCGCAGAAACTTGTCAGAGAACTGATCGCTTATTACTGCAGGGAGCATTTCAAATGTCCCAACATCCATCATCCCTATCGTAAGGGTCGGACCAAAAGAGTCCGTACTTGAACCTTTCCAACAGGCGCGAGACAGGCGGCATGGTTCTCTGAAAACTTATGTTATCAGTATTTCCACAATTTCCCTGTACCGGGCCGCTGTTTTCCGTATGATTTCCTCAGGCAGCGCCGGTCCGGGGTATGTCTTGTTCCAGTCAAGGGTGAGAAGGTAGTCCCTTACTATCTGCTTGTCGTAACTGTCCTGTCCCTTGCCAGGCTGGTATCTGCTTGCAGACCAGAACCGGGATGAATCAGGGGTAAGCAACTCGTCAATAAGTATCAGCTTACCTTCGTACATGCCGAATTCCATTTTCGTGTCGGCAATGATTATGCCCTTCCTCTCCGCCAGTTCCCTTGCCCTGCCGTATATTGTCAGGCTCGCGTGTTTGAGCTGCCCGGCAATAGTCTCGCCGACTATCTTCACCATCTCATCAAAGCTTATGTTTTGGTCATGCCCCTCTTCCGCTTTGGTGCTCGGCGTGAATATAGGGTCATCAAGCCGGGACGATTCGACCAGGCCGGAAGGGAGTCTTATCCCGCATACAGAACCTTTCTCCTCGTATTCCTTCCAGCCTGAGCCTGAGAGATAGCCGCGGACAACGCACTCGACCGGCATCGGCTCGGCTCTTTTTACCAGCATGCTGCGGTCTTCCAATACAGCACTGTATTTGTGAAGCGCCGCGGGATAATCCTTCACTTCGGTAGCGACTATATGATTATTCATTATGTCGCTCATCTGCCTGAACCAGTGGAGGGAAATCTGCGTCAGCATCTTGCCCTTCTCAGCTATGCCGTTAGGCAGCACCACATCAAAAGCAGAGACCCTGTCCGTTGCAACAATCAGAAGATACCCCTCTATTTCATAGATATCCCGCACCTTGCCGCGCCTGAGAAATTTGACATCGCCGAAATCAGTTTTCATGACAAGACCGGACATCGCATCCTCCTCAAATAAACTTTTTCCCCAAATCCAGCGATAAGGATTAGGCTATGTAGCAAATAGCTCTGATTTTGGTAAGCGACAGAGACTCATCCTTATCGCTGGATTTGATTTTTACAGTTATGCTACTTCTTTTGCAATTCGATGTTTTTGCTGATCAGCCGTTTTCTCGTTTCAGAACGATAGGCTTCCAGAGCCCCGGCCACAGCCGGATACTTGATCGACAGAATAGAGCATGCAAGATATGCGGCGTTCTTTGCGCCGTCTATAGCAACAGTCGCCACAGGGACCCCCGGAGGCATCTGCACCGTTGAATACAGCGCATCCACTCCGCCCTGCGCCCCTGACGCGAGCGGCACGCCAATCACAGGCAATGTCGTATGAGACGCCAAAGCGCCTGCCAGATGTGCTGCCATGCCTGCGCCGGCAATGAGCACTTCGAGGCCGCGTTTCCTCGCGCTCCTCGCATACTCCGCGGTCTCCTCAGGCAGGCGGTGGGCAGAGCTTATGCTGATTTCATACGGAACGCCCATATCTTTCAAAACAAGGGCTGCCTGTTCCATCACAGGGAGATCACTCTCACTTCCCAGAAGGATTCCAACTAATGGTTTCTTCATAGCCCTGTTATCTTCTCAGCGGCATAGACTCAAGCCGCGCAATCCTTTCTTCTATGGGCGGATGTGTGCTGAAAAGCTTTATGATGCCGCCGCCGGAAAGCGGGTTTACTATAAACATGTGCGATGTCGCCGGGTTGGCATCCATGGGAATACGCTGCGAAGCCATCTGAAGTTTCTTAAGCGCGTTGGCAAGATAGAGGGGGTTCCCCGTAAGCCTTGCGCCAGCCTCATCGGCCCCATATTCCCTGGAGCGGGATATCGCCATCTGGATCAGCAATGCCGCGATCGGGCCTACAATCATCATGACAATGGCTGCCAAAGGACTGCCTCCTTCGTCATCGTTTCTCCTGCCGCCGCCAAAGATCATCGCCCACTGGGCCATCTGCGCAAGGTAGCTGATAGCGCCGGCTATTGCAGCGGCAACCGTGCTTACCAGTATGTCCCTGTGTTTTACATGGGACAATTCATGCGCGAGAACACCTTCAAGCTCTTCCCTGGAAAGAATCCGCATTATACCGTTCGTAACTGCAACAGCCGCATGTTCTGGGTTCCGGCCGGTCGCGAATGCATTGGGCTGGTCCTCGTTAATAATATATACTTTCGGCATGGGGAGTTCAGCCCTGTGCGCAAGCCTTCTGACTATCTCATAGAGTTCCGGCGCTTCAGCTTCACTGACCTCTGCGGCCCTGTACATCCTGAGCACAATCTTATCACTGAACCAGTAGGTTATAAAATTCATACCAAAGGCAATGATTAGCGCGAACGTCATCCCTGACCTGCCGCCCAGTATGCCTCCGATGGCAACGAGTAACAATGTGAGTGTTACCATCAGGACCATTGTTTTTAATCCATTCATCTCAAACCTCCTGCGAACGGGGCACGGTATATACCGCGCCATTGTTAACTGCTTACAAATATTATTATACAATACCTGCAATAATAAATAGACACCTCCTTACAGATAGATTGAAAAAAAAATCGGAGTTGACATATTATTTAATTGGAGGAAGTTTGTAAATTATGATCAAGGGTCTGCGATTAAAAGCTTTCGCAGGTATTGCCGTTATTATTATATCAATAATTTTCGTGAGGGAAGGAGCAACAATGAGCGACTTTAAATTAGTCAGTACCGCCTTTCAGAATAACAGTCTTATACCTTCAAAATACACCTGTGACGGAAGCGATATTAATCCTCCGCTGGCCATAGGCAATGTCCCTGGCGGCACAAAGTCGCTGACTTTGATTGTAGATGATCCCGATGCTCCCATGGGAACATGGGTCCATTGGCTTGTCTGGAACATTGCCCCCGATACAAAAGAGATAAAAGAAAACGATGCGCCTAAAGGCGCCGGGTTCGGGCTGAACGACTTTAAGAAAACATCCTATGGCGGACCCTGCCCGCCATCAGGCACTCATCGTTATTTTTTCAAACTATATGCCCTTGATACAACATTAAACCTGCCTTCCGGTTCAAAGAAGGCGGACATTGAAAAAGCCATGAAAGGGCATATCCTCGCGCAGACGGAAATTATAGGACTATATAAAAGAAAATAAATGCTG
>JBEKJD010000117.1:0-9090 GCA_050011415.1 Dissulfurispiraceae bacterium
CTCCTCCAGACCGAGAAGGCGTTTCTCTTCCTCAACAAGTTCTCCGAGCATGAATGCAAACCGCTGCTTCGCCTCATCCTCGTTCCACCGCTTCAGATTTAAAAGGCTTTCAATCGCACCCATAATACCCCGATGTTATTCCAGCAACGTATAGAGCTGCGCCAGGCCCTGCTCAAACGTAACCTTTTCGGTCACGTTCTGACGTAAAAAAACTTTGATTTTCTCATTCATGCGGATAGCGTAATCCAGTTTGGGATTGGTCCCTTCCTTATAAGCGCCTATCGTAATAACATCCTCATATCTCTTGTATAACGCCATTATGTCCAGCACTTTCTCAACAACAGCAATATGCTTTTTATCTGAGATATCTTTCATTAGCCTGCTTATACTCTGAAGCACATCTATAGCCGGATAATGATTATGGTTGGCAAGCTCCCTGGAAAGGACTATATGGCCATCAAGTATTGACCTGGATGCATCGGCAATGGGCTCATTCATGTCATCGCCTTCAACAAGGACTGTATACAGGCCGGTGATGGTACCCTCCCCGTCCCAGGTGCCGGCCCGTTCGAGCAGCTTCGGCATCAGATTAAAAACCGACGGTGTATACCCTTTGGTTGTCGGCGGTTCACCGGCAGCCAGACCTGTTTCCCTCTGGGCCATTGCGAAGCGGGTCAGCGAATCCATCATGAACAGAACATTTTTACCCAGGGACCTGAAGTACTCTGCAATAGCCGTCGCGACAAAAGCGCCGCGAATTCTGATAAGCGGAGAGGTATCAGATGTTGCGACCACAAGCACTGACCGCTTTAGCCCTTCATCTCCAAGGTCCTTCTCGATAAACTCCCTGACCTCTCTGCCGCGCTCACCGATAAGGGCAATAACATTTACATCTGCTGCCGTATGCCGCGCCATCATGCCCAGAAGAACACTTTTGCCTACGCCGCTGCCTGCCATTATGCCGATCCTCTGCCCTTTTCCCACGGTAAGTAAAGTGTTCAAAGAACGTATCCCCAGATCAAGCGGCGTGGTTATACGACGACGGTTTAATGGATTTATCGGCTCATTATAGACGGGGAACAGTTCACCGGTCACGGGTTCTCTTGCATCAATCGGGTTCCCGAGCCCGTCAAGTATTCTCCCCAAAAGGCCCTTGCCGACCCTTATGTAGCGCTGCCTCCCCTTTGCCACTATCCTGGAGCCCGGACCAATACCCCTCAATTCACCGAGAGGCATCAAAAGGATCTTCCCTTCCTTAAAACCTATAACTTCGGCCTCTACAAACTGATTTGCTCCATCGCCTTTTGATTCTATCTGGCAGATATCTCCTATATTGGCATGAGGACCAAGTCCCTCGATAACAATACCGATCCCTCTGCTCACCTTGCCGTACACCTTGATGGGATCCGTTTCTCTGATATAAGATTTACATTTTTCTATGAATTGCTGTGCCGATGACATCCTCGACTTCCTTTATCTGCTCTTCGAGCCTGGCATCGACCTCTCCAGTCTGCGTTTCAATGTAGCATCCTCCGGGAGATACTGACGTTGAGGGTTCGATAGCTATGTTTTTCAGTCCTGACTGCTCCTTGAGCAGGTCAATATGAGGTATCATTACTTCATAATCAAGAGGGTTTACTTTAATGACCACACCCTCTTCATTTTCCGCGACTTTCCGTATGGCATCCTGGGCCACCGAGAGTATCAGGTTTCTATCGAGATCGATTTCTTTGTGGACTATCTTTTTTGCGATTTCGAGCGAGAGGTCCATAATGTCGGGCAACAGCTCGTTGAGTTTATTCTCCCTGAATTGCGAAAGTGATACTATAATCTCTCCGAGTCTTTTAAGCGAGGAGTTGACTTCATCTTTCCCGCCGTCCAGTCCCTTGGTAAAACCTTCTGCATGGCCCTCCTTATATCCTTTCTTACCGGCCTCCTGCTCAAGCATTCTTAAATGCTCCTCCTCAGAGAGTTGCCCTTTCCCGGCAGCATTCTGACGACGGATGCCGCCGGCAGTTTCATCATAAAACTCCTGAAGAGCATATGGCTGCGCCTCTGGCGAGCTAAACAATAATTTCTTCTCCACCCTTACCTCCGACCACAATCTTGCCCTCTTCTTCAAGCCTTCTGGCAACCCTTACTATATTCATCTGGGCCTTTTCCACATCCGAAAGCCGCACAGCGCCTTTAGACTCAATTTCCTCCTTCAGTATCTGAACAGCTCTCTGCGACATATTCTTGAATATTTTTGACTTGAGCTCATCAGTCGCCATTTTAAGGGAAAGAGCAAGGTCATCAGTGGTTATTTCTTTCAGTATCATCTGTATGCCCCTGTCATCAATAACGACAAGGTCGTCAAATGTGAACATCAGTTTCCTTATTTCATCAGCGAGTATCTGGTCTTTCTCTTCTATATTCTTCAGGATCAGGTCCTCGGAGGCCCTGTCGAGCTGGTTAAGTATCTCAGCTACAGTTTTAATTCCGCCGATCTTTCTTCCCCTGGTATAACTCTGCAACTGGGACTGCAGCACATCCTCCAGCTCTCCAAGAATAGAAGGCGATATCTGGTCCAGGCTGGCAATTCTCAAGGCAACATCTATTTTTATATGTTCCGGAAGCTTCCCCAATACTTCAGCAGCCTGGTTAGCTTCCAGGTAAGCTATGATAATGGCTATAGTCTGCGGATGCTCCCTCGCTAACAAGTTTGCTATAGCACTCGAGTCAAGCCACCTCAGGATATCGAAAGCGCTCGCGCCGCTTTCGATCTTGTCCATCAATTTCTTTGCATGATCTTCGCCAAACGCCTTAACTAATATTTTCTTGATATACTCATCATCAACGGAAAACATGGCAGTGCCGACTTTTTCACCAAAGTCGGTCATCAGACCCTCGGCCAGCTCAGGGGACAGCTTTACACGTGCCATCATGGGAATGACCCTTGCCAGTTCAAGAGGGTCCAGATGCTTAAAAACCGCTGTTGCCGCTTCCTCTCCGATTATTGACAGAAATGCGGCAACCTTTTCAACACCGGACAATTTTTTCATCGTCTTATTCGGACAGCCATTCTTTCAGGATCGTCGCAGCCCTCCGGGGGTCTTTTTTCACCACATCCACTACTTTTTCTCTCATAATTTCTTCTGAAGCGACTTCCGGCTCAATCTCTGCAACTCCCGGATGCAGCGCATCACGAGGCGAGGCTCCGCCGCGGGTCGCCGGCATGGCCTTCAGCATCTCTACAACGGGCTTAATTACAAACAAAATAATCAATATAATGAGGCCCATCGGCGCCACATATTTCAAAACAGACTGCGCGGCCCTCATATAATCCGGTTTTTCGACTTCTTCCGACACTGTTTCAAAGGGAACATTCTCCACAATTACCTGGTCTCCCCTCTCCTTGTTGAATCCTATGGCGGCCTTTATTAATTCATCATATTTTCCCAACTCAGCTTCGCTTCTCGCCTGATAAACCTGTTTGTCCTTTTCTTTTTTATAGGTGCCGTCAACAAGCACGGCAACAGAGATATTTTTGACTTCACCCCTCGGCTGGACTATCTTGCTGACGGTCCTGCTGACCTCGTAGTTTATATTTTCAGTTTGCTTCTGGGAAGAACTTGGCGCCGGACCTGCGGTTGCCGGCTGCTGGCCCGGCTGGTTTGACAGCACGCCTGGAATACCGCCGCTCGCAGAACCGCCGCTGCTCTCCTTGTCGCTTTGCTTGCTCCTAATGGCGATAGTATCCGGATCGTAATTCTCTTCTGTCTTTTCGACCTGTGTATAATCGATCTTTGCCGCCACCCTGACAATGGCCTTGCCTTTTCCGACAATTCCCTCAAGCATGCTGGCCAGCTTGCTCTCATAATCTTTGTCTACCGATTTCTGGTAATCACGCTGTTTTGCATCTGCAATGACATCGCCATCAGTCGGTCTTGACAGGAGGTTCCCCATATTATCTATTACCGTTACATGATCAGGAATCAATCCCTCGACACTGCTTGAAATCAGGTAAATAATACCGGAGATCTGGCCCTGACTCAGCGCTCTCCCTGCTTTAAGCTTCACCACAATGGAGGCGGTGGGCTTTTCTTCCTTTTCGGTAAAGATGGACCGCTCGGGCAATGCTATATGCACCCTTGCCTGGTCCACCTCGGAAAGTTGCCGTATTGTTCTTGCGAGTTCACCCTGCAGCGCCCTGATATAATTCAACCGCTGGACAAATTCAGTGACGCCCAACTGGTTTTTGTCGAATATCTCAAAACCGACGCCTCCCCCTTGGGGAAGACCCTGAGCTGCCATTTCAAGCCTTAGTTCATAGACCTTGTTACCAGGGACATAAATGGCATTTCCATCAACCCTGTAAGCGACCTTCATATCTTTTAATTTGTTGACAACCTGTCCCGCATCCTCCTGGGTAATGTTACTGTAAAGCACCTGATAGTCAACCCGCTCGCTCCATAACATTATCCCGGCCATAAGCGCTATGGTCATAGCAATGACTGCGATAAGAGATACCTTTTTCTTGAGAGGCCACTCCTTTATCTGATTTAACGCATCAGTCAATGCCATCTAAAACTCCTTGAATGCGTTTGACGCATTTATACCTGCATGCTCATGATTGAATTATATGCAGTCAGAAGTTTGTTTCTTACCTGCAGCAAGGTTTGCATTTTCATATCAGCCTTTTCCATAGCGAGCACAACAGTGTGAATATCCTGGACGTTGCCCTTTGAGAAATCCTCGATAGCCTTTTCAGCGTCATTTTGGACCGCCGTTGTTTCCTTAAATGCATCCTGGAGCGCTGTCACAAAAGACCCGCCATTTTTGTGGGCCGTCATAGAAGGTTCAGAAATGTCTTGCTGTATTGGCTTAAAATCTCCCGCGATCCCCCCAATATCGTTCATATATACCTCCTATAACCTGTCTTTAATTTTATGTCTGCGTAATAGCAAGTGTCTTATTAAACATGTCTTTAAATGACGCAATAAGCGTCAGGTTTGCCTCATAGGCATGAGTAGCGCTTATGAGATTGACCATCTCCGCAACAGCATCTACATTGGGGTAATTGACATAGCCGTCTTTGTCCGCATCCGGGTGGCCCGGTTGATAGACCTTTTTGAAAGGACTCGGATCCTCAACAATTTTCGATATGTTGACGCCGACTGAACTCTGATCATAAAGATATGATTCAAACAGCACGTCTTTCCTTCTGTACGGACCGCCCTCAGGGGTGCGGGTAGAGTTCGCATTCGCAATATTTGAGGCTATAACATTCATTCGTATTTTCTGCGCTTCAAGTCCCGTTGCGCTCACCTTCAAAGGCAAAAACATATCTTGCATCAGAGCCCTCCCCTATGCGCTTTATGGCGCTGCTAAAATATTTTTCTTCATCCGGTTTTTCATAGTTATCAATTGGGCCGCCGTATCATATAGTAAATTATTCTCGGCAACCTTTGCCATCTCTACGTCAAGATTTACAGTATTGCCATCCCTGGAAGGCATCGTTGTTTCGGACTCATATATATGATATTGTGATTTTCCATCGCTGGAGATGGCCCTCTCCATCTCTTCCTGGAACGATATATCTTTTGCCTTATACCCCGGTGTGTCCGCATTTGCTATATTTGATGTCAAAACCTTGCTTCTGAAAGCAGTGACATCAAGCATATGTTCAAGTATGTTCATTGATTCTACCGGCATAAGGTCCTCCTTTAACAGAAGATTGGAAGGTTAGAGGGTCAGAGGGTTAGTCAAACCTCTATAAAAAACCCAATTTTCAAATCTTCTGATATTCAGCACTTTTATATATGCAATTTCTGTTCCTCTTCCAGTCCTCCAGACTTCCAACCCTCCAGTCCTCTATCCTATATACTCTTCCTCACGGATAGCATACTCCTTTATCTTGTTCCTGACAGTCCTGACGGTTTTACCTAATAATTCGGCGGCTTTTGTCTTGTTGCCACTGGTTTTCCTGAGCGTTTCAATTATCAGTTCCCGTTCCATATCCTTAATAGTACCTGTTTTGGCCGCACTCACAGTCACGGTGTTCTTCGCAGGCTCATCCGCCTGCAGAGTCAATACATCTGATCGCGATATAACAGCCGTCCTGTAAATAAAATTTTCAAGCTCCCGTGCATTGCCTTCCCAGGTATTATCAAGAAGATATGATTTAAGCTCTTCAGAGAGTGAGAAGTGCTTGCCCATCTTGGCCGATAATTTATTCAGAAAAAAAGCCGCCATAGGGATAATATCATTCTTCCGCTCCCTGAGCGGCGGCAGTTTCATGGGAAAAACATTCAACCGGTAGTAGAGGTCCTCTCTGAAACGTCCTTTCCTGACTTCGGCAAGAAGGTCGCAATTAGTCGTAGCAATGACCCTCGCGTCAACAGCAATAGGCTGGCGGCCGCCTATACGGTCTACCTCTCTCTCCTGAATAGCCCTTAACAGCTTTGCCTGCAAAGAGTATGCCATTTCGCTGATTTCGTCCAGAAGCAGGGTCCCACGGTTGGCGAGCTCGAACTTGCCCAGGCGCCTGTCTATGGCGCCGGTAAAAGCGCCCTTTTCATGGCCGAACAGCTCGGATTCCAGGAGGTTTTCGGAAATGGCAGCGCAATTGATAGCGACAAAAGGTTTATCAAACCTGAGACTGTTCTTATGGATAAAACGGGCGATCACCTCTTTGCCGGTCCCACTCTCTCCAGACAACATTACAGTAATATCGCTTTTAGCAATCTCCTTCGCTATGGAGAGCAAATTTTTCATTTCGGATGATTCGGCGACGATTTCGGTGTCCTCTGACGGAAGTATCCGGTCAATCACCTGCCTTAGCGATTCAAAAGAAAACGGCTTCATGATGTAATCAGTTGCGCCGAGTTTCATGGCATCAACAGCATTCTCCACCGTTCCAAAACCTGTAATGACAATAACCGGCACAAAAATATTCCGCTTCCTTATCTCCTGAAGAAATTCGATTCCGTTCATCTTCGGCATCTTCATGTCCGTAATTATAAGAGAGAAATCCTTGATGCTGCATGAAGCAAGGACTTCCACCGGGTTATGATATACCACAGGTTCAAAATCACACCGCTTAAGCGATTCACTCAAAGCAAGGGCCATATCGACTTCATCATCAATTATCAATACCTGTTTCATATTTTTTCCTTGCCGCTCGCCTCAGGCAGTGTAATCACAAACTCCGTACCGGCGCCCGGCTCGCTCCTGAGGTCTATGCTTCCCTGGTGAGCGGCTATTATACCCGACGTTATCGATAAGCCCAGTCCGGTCCCCCTGTCTTTTGTGGAGAAAAAAGGTTCAAATATCCTGGACTTTGTCTCATTGCCCATACCGCAACCGTTGTCGCGTATCAATATTTCGATTGATGCAGGCGTGAAGACCGAATGTCTTATTTCAACGGTTATATTTCCACCATCAGGCATGGCCTGGACAGAATTCAAAAGAATGTTGATCAGCGCCTGCCTTAATAACCCTTTGTCGGCATTTACGGAATGAAGTCCGTCCTCTATAAATTCAAGCCTCACGTTACTGCCGGAAAATAACTCCCGGAATTCCCTGCAAACGTCGCCTACTACACTATTTAACAGGCACACCTCAAGACGCGGTTTTATCTCTTTTGAAAATCTGAGCATGTTATCGAGCGTATTGACAAGCGACCTTACTGAATCAGATATTTTGTTGGCATAATCCCCGTGCGTCGTGCCCCTGAGGTCATTGGAGATCAGGTTTGCAAACAGCTCTATGCTGCCAAGCGGATTTCTGATCTCGTGAGCAATTTTCAGTACGAGCTCCCCCATTGCGCTTAACCGCGCATGCCTCTCGCTTTCAGATTCAAGCTGCCTGAGTCTTGTTATATCTTTAAATATCAGCACGTGGCCTATATTATGGTCTTCGGAATCATTGACTGTAGAAGAAGATACAAGCGCATAAAAAGCCCGTCCGTTTTCAGGGAGTATCATTTCATCGTTAATCTCGGCGTGGAGCGAATCGCCCCCTATTATTTCGTCAGCCTTGACCGATAACAGCCGTTCAACAGCACTGTTGACAAGACGTATAATCCCCTGCTTATCAAAGAAAACAACACCGACGTCAATGCTGTCCAAGATGCTGTTGAGCAGACGTTTTTTGTGCTCAACCTCTTCAGTCAGCAATTGGACCCTGTCTTCAAGCGTTTTATAATAGTGTGCAAGCACCGCCGAGGCGGAATTGAAGCTTTCAATTGCTTTGTTAAGAAGTTCAATATCAGCCATAATAGACCAGGTAATAGGTAATAGGCGATAGGTCATAGGCTGGAGAAAATAAATAAGAAATATCTTTTTCCCATAACCTATTACCCATTACCTATTACCTCCCACTGAGTATTCCGGCAGCTTGTCCTACCACTCCGCCGCTGCGCTCAGCCTTATTAAGATATTCTTTATTTCCGGTCATTTTACCGTACTGGTAATAAGCCCACTGGAGACTCTTCTTGTCCGAAAGCCCCAGGCCCAGTGACCTTTTATAATAGGCCCCGGCCTGGGAAGCTTTTCCGGACAGGTAAAGCAGGTCGCCTGCCTTAAGCGCAGCAATTGCATCTCCCTTGTCAGAAGATATTTTATAATATTTGAAAGCAGTTTCCCTGTCGCCCTTCTGGAGATAGAGATCGGCTATCATGCTCGTGATCCTGAAATCGTTCGAATACTTTTCCGCTTTTTCCATGCAGGCGATAGCGCCTTCAGGATCGCCCTCCGTGCTCAATATTTCAGCCACGATAAATGATGCCCTGATAAAATATCTGTTTTCAAACAAAAGAGGGGTGACAATTTTCCTGGCCTCGATGTATTTCCCGTCGCTCATCAGCACCTTGGCCCTCAACAGGTCAGCTTCTCCTCTTTCAAGACCGCTCTCTGCCTTTCTGAGCATTGATTCGCCCTCAAGTTTCTTTCCATTATCGATCAGGTATCGTGCAACAGTAACGATAAATGGATTGTCCTTATCGATCAACGACGAAAACTTCAACAGGTATTCCAACGCTTTGGGATCACGGGCAGCGATAAGCTGTCCAAGCCGCTTCTCAATTTCTTCAGACTGTGCTTTCTT
>JBEKJD010000118.1:0-9084 GCA_050011415.1 Dissulfurispiraceae bacterium
AAACAGTCGCGAAACTGACCGAAGGGAATTTTGCGACTGTAGCGTGACGAGTCTTAGAACTGTCAAAACGGAGCGAGCGAAAGAGATTTGTCTACTGTCTGAATTGCTGCACCTAAGCTACATGCAATAATTGATAACAATTTTGTATAATTGGCAAAAGGTAAAGGTAAAGGTTGAGGGGGAGGTTTGACATGAGGGCAAAGGTGGTTATTCTGTCATTATTTTTTATCCTGTTCTCCGGCAGAGCAGTTTTCGGCGCTGCGGATGCTAAAAACTGCGATACACAAAATGCCGATTATCTTGTTGACGGGCTTATGTATCGCGGAGAAGGCAATTGCGAGGAAGCGGTAAAAAGTTATCAAATGGCCAGACAGCTCAGGCAGTTCAAAGAGGACTGGATATATTATCTCGCAGTGGCCGATTGTTTCGCCGGGATGAAGCGGCTCGATGAGGCCATTGATGCATACACGAAAGTAATCGG
The DNA here is from genome assembly GCA_050011415.1 of Dissulfurispiraceae bacterium. Taxonomy (GTDB): domain Bacteria; phylum Nitrospirota; class Thermodesulfovibrionia; order Thermodesulfovibrionales; family Dissulfurispiraceae; genus JADFXI01. The sequence continues at coordinate 482 of JBEKJD010000118.1, forward strand.
GGCAACAACAAACAGGACCTTGCAGGCAGAGATGTACAGGGGAAGGGCAAGGGCCTATTACCTGAAATCAGTCAGCCCCGACACTATAGACCCGAAAATAATGGACCTTGCAAAACGGGACTTGAACAGCGCGATTAATCTGGGGGCCGATGTTTCGGACCTGAAGAAGGACGTTACAGAGGATATTGAGACGAAGCCTGCGGGGTCGGTTGCAGAAGCAGGCAATATCGTCACCGGCGAGCCGGTAACTATCGTTGAAAGTCCCTGGAAAATGATTCTGGGAGACGGCGAATATGTCCTGTACATTTCGGCAGACACAAAAATAAAAGATCAGCAAGGCACTGCCCTATCCTCCTCCGGGATCAAACCGGGAGACCTCATTGATGTTTCATTTAATCAATCCTACCGAAACAAGGCTGACGGTATGACTCATATTTCAGCAGAAACAATCACCTTGCACCGCGTTGCAGCGCCCAAAACTGCGACAGAAGAAATGATGAAAAAGCCTTTGGCCCCTAATCCCGTCGAGACGCTCATACTGTCGAGGATGAACATGCTGGCCGATGAAATAAAATACATGGAGGAGAAACTGCAGGCGGCAACAAAAGAACCGGCGAAACCAAAGACAAAAAAGAAGACGCTCAAAAAAAATATTGAAACGAAAAATCAGTTGAAGAAAAAAGAAATGCAAGGAGAGATCAAATAATCATGACCGCGCAAAAAATGGAATTTAAAACAGAAGTCAAGCAACTCCTCGATTTAATGATACATTCGTTATACTCGCACAAGGAGATATTCCTCAGAGAGCTCATCTCAAATGCATCCGATGCCATCGACAAGGCCCGGTATGAGTCCCTTATGAACAGCGCTCTCCTGGATGGCTCCGGGGACTGGAAGATCAAGATCACATCCGACAAAAAAAACGGCACATTAACTGTAAGCGATAACGGCACCGGCATGACAAAGGAGGAAGCGGTCCAGGCCCTGGGGACTATCGCCCATTCAGGTACAAAAGAATTCCTCAATATCCTGCAGCAAAAAAACAGCAGGGACAATCCCGAACTCATCGGCCAATTCGGAGTCGGCTTTTATTCCTCCTTTATGGTCGCAGATAAAGTGATCGTAATAACGCGTAAGGCCGGCGAAAGCAGCAGCTTGGGAGTCAGGTGGGAATCAACGGCTGACGGCTCTTTTACCGTCGAAGACATCGAAAAAGCGCAGAAAGGCACCGATGTTATTCTGCACCTGAAAGAAGATGAGAAGAAGTATCTTGAGACATGGGAGATCAAAAATATTATAAGGAAATATTCCGATTATATCGAGCATCCTGTTGTCATGGATGTGGAACGCGAAGTGGACTCCGCCATTGATAAAGGGAAAAAAGTCAAAGTAACCGAGGAGGAGACACTGAACTCCCGGAAGGCAATCTGGCTCAAAAACAAGGCGGAAATATCGCAGGATGAATACAACGAGTTTTACCGCCACATTTCCCACGACTTTGCCGATCCGGTGAAAACGATCCATTACAGGGCGGAAGGGACCTCGGAGTTCACAGCCCTGCTGTATATTCCTTCAATGGCCCAGCCCAATATCTTTTATAAGGACTTTAAGATAGGTCCGACCCTGTATGTAAAGAGGGTGCAGATCATGGACCACTGCGAGGACCTTGTCCCTCTCTATTTGCGGTTCGTGAAGGGAGTGGTCGATTCCTCAGACCTCCCTCTGAATATTTCAAGAGAGATACTGCAATCCAACAGGCAGGTGGAAATAATAAGAAAGAGCATCACAGGCAAGGTGCTCGATACGCTAAGTGATATGAAAGAGCACGAATACGATACCTACCTCAATTTCTACCGCCAGTTCGGAAAGATAGTGAAAGAGGGTATACATCTGGACTTCACAAAAAAAGAACAGATAGCTGATCTGCTCCTCTTCCCGTCCACTAAAACTGGAAAAGGGACATTTACTACGCTTCAGGCATATGTCGATAAAATGAAAGAAGGGCAGGAAGATATCTACTTCATTTCAGGCATCTCGTCCGATGAGACGCTTTCTTCACCTTACCTGGAAGCATTCAGGGAAAAGGATTACGAGGTGCTCTTCATGCTTGATGAGGTCGATGATTTCATCATGGGAGGTTTCGAATACAAGGGGAAACGCCTGAAGTCGGTTACGAAGGGCGATATAAAACTGGACCAGACGGACGAGTCGGACAGGAAGAAGGCAGAGGAAAAGTATGAAAAAATCCTGGGGTTCATCAGGGGTCTCCTGAAAGAGGATGTCAAGGATGTGCGCATGTCCTCCAGGCTGAAAGATTCAGCGTGCTGCCTTGTCGGCGAAGAAGGAGATATAGACCCTCAGATGGAAAAGGTGCTGAGGGCTATGGGACAGGAGGTCCCCGGGCATAAACGGATTCTGGAGATCAATCCGTCTCATCCTGTCATTGAAGCAATGCAGTCTGTCTTTGAGAAGGACAGCAGGAATCCGCTACTCAGCGAGTATGCCGGTCTGCTGTTAGATCAGGCCTTATTGCTCGAAGGCTCCAAGCCAAAGGACCCGGCTGCATTTGCGAAGTCTATAGCAAAGTTAATGGCTGATAATGCAGGACGTTTCATTGCATAACATAGGCAAAGTCGCGGTTTTTTTCACGCCGGAAATGCTATAATTCGGCATTTCAATACAGGAGGATAAAGCTTGGATGGGAGGAAGGAAGTGAACATTTTACTCGTAGAGGACGACCCCGGGGATGTGGAGTTGACAAAAGAAGGATTAAAGGACTCGAAGATGTTTATAACTCTTGAGGTAGTCGACGACGGCGTAAAAGCCATGAAATTCCTGCGGCATGAAACTCCTTATACCGATAAATTGAGGCCCGACCTTATTCTTCTTGATCTCAATCTGCCGAGAAAAGACGGCAGGGAGGTCCTGAAGGAGATAAAAAATGACGCTTCATTGAAGGGGATTCCAGTTGCCGTAATGACAACGTCTGATGCGGAGCTGGATATAGCGGCCTGTTACAACCTTGGGGCCAACTGCTATGTTACGAAACCCGTGGGCTTCGAGTCATTTATTAGTGTAGTCCACGCCATTGAAGAATTCTGGTTTACAGTCGTAAAGATACCGTCGAGGGAGTAAAGCCCTCTCTAACTTATTGCTTTTTATGGCAGGCAATAACCTGCCGAAATGTGTAAGATAATAAGACTGATTTATTAAGAAGTGACCTTATGAGGAGGAAACAATGATAAATATTTTTTATGACAAGGATGCCAGGCCTGAAATATTGAAAGGCAAAAAAATCGTGATCATGGGCTATGGGAGCCAGGGACATGCCCATGCAAACAACTTAAGAGACAGCGGAATGGACGTGACAATAGGAATCAGAAAAGGCAGCAGCTGGGACAAAGCAGCCGCAGCCGGGTTTGCCGTCATGACACCAGCCGAAGCAGCAAAAATAGCCGATGTCATCATGATACTGTTGCCTGATGAATTTCAGGCCGATGTTTACAGAAGCGAGATTGCGCCGAACATGAAAAAGGGAGTCTATCTTGCTTTTGCGCATGGCTTCAATATCCACTTCGGACAGATAGCTCCACCCGCCGATACCAACGTGTTTATGGCAGCGCCAAAGGGGCCGGGGCATCTGGTCAGGTCCGAGTATAGCAAAGGCAGCGGAGTGCCTTGCCTTATCGCGGTGCACCAGGACCCGTCCGGAAATACAAAAGATGTTGCTCTGGCATATGCGTCAGGAGTGGGGGGCGGAAGGGCCGGGGTCATCGAGACCTCTTTCAGAGAAGAGACGGAGACCGATCTTTTTGGTGAACAGGCTGTGCTCTGCGGAGGCATCACTGCGCTGATCCAGGCCGGTTTTGAGACTCTTGTCGAAGCCGGATATGCCCCGGAGATGGCTTATTTTGAATGCCTGCACGAAGTAAAACTCATTGTTGATCTCATCTATGAAGGCGGCATTACAAATATGAGGTACTCCATCAGCAATACCGCCCAGTACGGCGATCTCACCAGGGGTCCCCGCCTGATTACCGGAGAGACAAAGAAGGAAATGAAAAAAATTCTTGGCGAGATACAGGACGGCGCATTTGCCCGCGAATGGCTGCTGGAATGCAGGGTGAACAAACCCGTATTCAATGCTTTGACGCGAAGGGGCGAAGAACATCAGGTCGAGCAGGTGGGGGCCAAGTTGAGGTCTATGATGCCCTGGCTCAAGAAGAGCAAATTAGTGGACAAGTCAAAAGCCTGATATGCTTAAACCTGCTCCCGAAGGTTATCCATTCATTGCTGTTGCTTCGGCGGTAACTATAGCCGCTTTTTTTTCCGGATGGGTATGGGCTGCCGCTCTACCCTTCGCACTTACTATTTTCATTATTTACTTCTTCAGGGACCCTGAGCGACAGGCGCCGAAAGAAGACAATATATTTGTATCACCTGCGGATGGCCGGGTAATACAGATACAGGCTGTCACTGAGGAGAAATTCCTGAAAGGCAGTGCCATAGAGATAAGTATCTTCATGTCGCCTCTCAATGTTCACGTTAACAGAGCTCCCTGCGACGGTTTGGTGAAATCCGTCGTTTACACTCCGGGCGCGTTTTTGTCCGCGTTCAAACCAGAGGCATCCATCCGGAACGAAAATATTGCAATGCTGCTCACGGGAAGCAGCGGCAGCATACTCGTCCGCCAGGTAGCAGGGGCCGTGGCCCGGCGCGTAGTTTGCCGTGTCCGGCAGGGAGACTCCCTGAAAAAGGGTGAGCGTTACGGGATCATAAAATTCAGTTCCCGGCTCGATGTCTATCTGCCCGAGGACACTGAAATCAAAGTTAAGACCGGCGATTCCGTAAGGGCAGGCGAAACTGTTATAGGACAGAGGGGCAAATGATTATCCCCAATCCCGACACGCATGACAAAAAGCCCAAAAAAGGTGTTTATCTGCTGCCGAATACTCTGACGCTTTGCGGTATGTTCAGCGGTTTTTTTGCCATTATGTCCGCGATAAACGGCAACTTTATTTATGCAGCATGGGCCATAGTGATCGCGAATATCTTCGACGGCCTTGACGGCTGGATTGCCCGTCTCACAAACACCTCTACGCGCTTCGGCATAGAATTGGATTCGCTTTCCGATCTTGTGGCGTTCGGCGTAGCCCCTTCGATAATGATGTATAAATGGGCGCTCGGTCCTTTCGGCAGGTTCGGATGGGCCGCTGCCTTCCTGTTTGTCGCATGCGGGGCCTTGAGGTTGGCGCGCTTTAATGTGCAGACAGGCGTTCCAGGTTCGAAGTCTTTCAAGGGCATGCCGATACCCGGCGCTGCAACTATGTTATCATCGATCGTCATTTTCTATTATGAGTTCTGGGAGGGGCTGCCTCCGAAGAATGTCTTTTTCCCGGTTATAACGATTGTCCTCTCTTTGCTGATGGTAAGCACTCTCAAGTATCACGGGCTTAAGGAGTTGGATCTCAGGGAAAAGAAACCTTTCAGGTTCCTGGTAATCTTTGTTTTGATACTTTTTGTGCTTCTTATACATCCGCCTACAGCGATATTCATTTTTGCAATGGCATACCTTGTTTGGGGTATAATTGAAAATACTTATCTCCTGCTGAGACGCAGGCGAATGAAGCTCTCGGCGCAACCGGAAATTTCTTTAGAGCAGCCGGACAATACACATGAGGACCATTAAGATATTTGATACGACATTAAGAGACGGCGAGCAGTCGCCCGGCGCTTCTATGAACGTTGACGAGAAGCTTCAGGTGGCGCGTCAGCTTATAAAGCTGGGGGTCGACATTATAGAAGCAGGCTTCCCTATCGCATCACCGGGTGATTTTGACGCCGTGCACAGGATCGCTTCGGAAGTCCAGGGTGCAACTATCGCCGGACTTGCAAGGGCCAAAGAACAGGACATAAAAAGCGCCTGGGAGGCGTTAAAGGACGCGCCCCGGAGACGTATTCATACATTCCACTCCACTTCCGACATACATTTGAAATACCAGTTCAGGGTCAGCCGCGAAGAGGCGCTGAAAAGATCGGTAGAGATGGTTGAGTTTGCAAAAAGCCTGCTTGATGATGTTGAATTCTCCCCAATGGATGCTACGAGGACCGATCCCTCTTACCTCCTGGAAGTAATAGAGGCCGTTGTCGGGGCCGGGGCATCCACCGTAAACATACCGGATACAGTTGGGTACACCACGCCTTACGAATTCGGCGCCCTGATTAAGTCAATTAAGGAAAGGATAGGCGAGAAGGCTGTGATCTCGGTCCATTGTCATAACGATCTTGGACTGGCTGTCGCAAACTCGCTTGCCGCAATTATAAACGGAGCCGGACAGGTCGAGTGCACGGTAAACGGCATAGGGGAGCGCGCAGGCAATTGCTCGATGGAAGAGGTAGTTATGAACCTTGCAACGCGCAAGGACTTCTACGAGGCTGCAACCACTATCAACACAAAGGAGATAATCCGCACCAGCAGGCTCGTTACAAGGATCACCGGAATACCTGTGCAGCCTAACAAGGCGGTGGTAGGAGCCAATGCATTTGCACATGAATCAGGTATTCACCAGGATGGCCTTCTCAAAGAAAAGATGACTTACGAGATAATCAGGCCCGAGGACATAGGCCTCAAAAGCACCGAACTCATCCTCGGCAAACACTCCGGGAGGCATGCGTTTAAAACAAGACTAAGCGAACTGGGATACGATCTCACTGACGAAAAGGTCGAAACCGCATTCAATAAATTCAAACACCTGGCAGACCAGAAGAAAAATATTTTCGATGAGGATATAGAAGCCCTTATCTCTGAAGAGGTATCTAAAATTCCTGAAATCTACAGCCTTATTGACCTCTCAATATCAAGCGGAACAAATGTCAGACCGACCGCTGCGCTGAAAATAAAAATAAATGGCATCGTTTTCGAGACAGTGGGACACGGCGACGGTCCGGTTGATGCCGCCTATAAGGCCATTACCGCTCTGACAAAGACAAAGAGCAATTTGCTCAAATTCGAAGTCAAAGGCATCACGGGCGGTACCGACGCATTAGGGGAAGTCAGCGTGTCGCTGGAAGAAGACGGCAAAACAGCCCGTGGAAATGGCGCTGACACCGACATTATAGTTGCCGCAGCCAAAGCGTATATCATGGCCCTCAACAAGCTTGCCGCAAGAAAAAAACAGACATAGGAAATATCCGGTAGTAGGCTACTTCGTTTTTGTTCCGGATCACCTGAGTTCTCAGAGTGGGCTGGTAACGTCCAGCCCACATTTTGAGAAATTGCGGAAAAGACAATTTTCAGTACACACCAATGAAAAGAATCAAAAGGCTAATTGATCCGGAACAAAAACGAAGTAGCCTACTGCCGGATATACCGCTGCGTTGACTTTTTTCAGGTGATTGCGGTATTTTTAATGCGTGAGGGAAAGGCCCTCAGTTGCGGAACTTGACCATAGGGCCTGAGATTCATGAGAATTTCAGGCCCGCATACTTTTACATGAAAAAGACCCTGATATCATTCATAGTTTTATCTTTTTTTCTGCCCGCTCCTGCTTTTTCCATCGATGTCAATGAAACTGCAAATATTATATTGGACAGTACGATCCCATGGCGTGAGAGAATCAAGTTAATAGATGAAATTTCACCCACACGAAGTCAAAAAGTTTTGGCAACTCTCATTACTGTTTATAATGACGCATTTTTAAATTCCGCTTGTCCCTCCATACTCTATCATACGGTAAATGGGTTAAGGTATTATCAGGGCGATAATGCGGCAATCAGGATTGTTAGAAGAGCTATATATGACAGGGAACCTGAAGTCAGGATGATCAGTCTTGAAGTCCTGGGTGTAATAGGCACAGAAGAAGATATTGCGTATCTGAAACCATTCCTGACGAGCAAGAATTTTTTCGAGTCCAATAATGCCCAAATAGCTATTGAACAAATCGCAAGTCGAAGTAAGGGACCGAAATAACCCGCTGTGCAAGAAACACAGGGCTGGGGCAGCCTGATGGAGGAAAAGTGGCGCACCAGATCAGTGTCAAAATATATTATGAAGATACAGATGCTGCAGGGATAGTATACTACGGCAATTTTCTTCGCTACCTCGAGAGGGCCCGGACCGAATTCCTTCTGGGCCACGGCATCAATATTGCCGAGTTGCACTTTCAGGGGATTTTCTTCCCTGTCATCCATGTCGATGTCTTTTACAAAAAACCGGCGAGATTGGGCGAGACTATCAATATTACTACCGAGATAGCGGAGATGAAAAATGCTTCCGCTGTTCTGAAAAGCCTCATTTTCAGAAACAACACCATAATAGTCGAGGCATATGTGACCTTTGCCTGTATTGACAGAGAGGGAAAGCCGAGAAGGCTGCCTGAGGAGTTGAGGAAACTCGGAGCGCCTATAGGTTAAGTAACAATAATGTTCTATAAAATGGTTCAGATATTGTATAGTATTTCAAGCCATGAAGGTTTTGATCGCAGACACATCTGCTGAGACAGAAAACATTCTGGGGCCTATGCTTCAGAATCAGGGATATGAGTGCTGCTTCATAGCCAGCAACGGCAACATCATCGAGACGGTCTACCACGAATGTCCGGATG